>JBDSWH010000145.1:0-3511 GCA_039926785.1 Gammaproteobacteria bacterium | reverse complement strand
TGACGGGATCCGTAAATCCCGTGTCATTGGCGCCCACCGGGATGACAGCCGCGACGCCGGCGGTGACGGAGACCGGACCATCATCGAGGGCGGTCACCTCGTTGACCCGGACGTTGTCGATGACCGGCCACCAGCCGGAACCGTAGGTGCCGGTGTGGTCGAAGTCCCAGCCCGTCTGTGCAACCCAGATGGTCGACACGTTCGGGAGATTGAACGTCAGCGTCTCCCAGACACCGCCTGCCGCGATCAGCCGGTACTCCGAGAACAGAAGGTTGCCACTGGCGTCATAGAGGTGAAGGGTGTAGTCGTTGGCCGCCGCCTGGGCCTGGCCCACTCCATCTCCACTCGGACCGCGTTGCGAACTGATCTGGAAACTGTTCAGGGTGACCGGACCGTCCTTGAACTGGATCGAGTGGGCCGATTGGTAATTGTCGAAGTGCACGAAGCCGCCGGCGGAACCGGGAAAGCCGTTTAGCGAACCGTACCCCGGCACCCAGTAAGTTCCGCCGTCACCGGGCCTCACGTCGACGTTGAAGTTGCTGCTGAGGGCCAGCGAGTTATCGAAGGTAAAGGTGGTTGCGTACGCGGGCCCTGCCGCAAACACGACTATGGCTGCTCGAACCATCGACTTCATGTCCTTCACCTCTACTGCAGAAGTTCGCCATGGACCAGTAGCAGGGGACCCTGCATGTCGGCTGGAGGGGGTCGCAAGAATAATGGTCCGCGGCACCCGGGTTGTCCATCTGCCGAAATGAACTGGAAACGAGGGACTGTCGCGCTTGTTTACATTCCGCAGGGAGCGAGGGGCGGCGCAGGATATGTCGGACGGATTCAGTGCAGCCGGCTTCGGCGACAGGCCTCCATCATTTTCGTGGCCCTGCAGGCAGGCTTCACCAAGCCCGCGTTCCCGATGGGGTGGTCACCCCACGTGCACCGGGCTGGTCAACGCGGGCAGTAAGCCCGCCGGAATGCTAGAAGCCGTAGCCCAGCTCGACCCCGGCGTAGGCCCCGTCCGTGCTCCCCTCGTCCCGGTAGCCGCCTTTCAGGCCGACTGACCACCGCTCCCCTGCAGGCCGAATGGTGTAGACGAGGCCAAGGGACTTCTGGCGGCTCTCATCGTTGCCCCCGAAGACGACCTCCGCGCCGAGGGCGTTCGTTGGCGACAGCGTGCGCATCAGCCGGCCCCGGGTCCAGTAAGCGTGTTGCTGGTTGGCCCAGGAGGCAATGGCATTCCCGCGCCAATTGGGCGCAATCTCCCGTTCACCCTGCACATCCACTTTCAAGCCGGTTTGGCTGCCCCGCGCTTCCGCCGATGGATCATCGGGGGCGAGGTCCGTATTCGTGTAGCGCAGGCCAACGTAGGCCGAGGCCCACCCGCTGCTAAACGAGGTGCCGTAACCAAGCGCCGCCTCCAGGCCGTACGCGTCCGCCTGGATCGTGCCCGGTCCGCCCTCGTACTCGTAGCCGAAGGCGTCCACCCAGTAACGGTGCAACAGGCCGCGGCCGTTCTCCCGGCCCGGCCCGGGTAGCACGACTCCCGTGTACAGGTAATAGGAGTCTTCGGCGGCCTCGCCACCGGCCAATAGCAGCCTGTCGCCGCCAAGGGTCGGGCGCGGTATCAGCAGCACGGCAACCAGTGCCAGTGAGTGTCGGACACTCATGCGGTCAACTTGTAGAGATAAAGCGGCGCGGTATTGCTCTCGAGGATCTGCTCGTCGGCCACGCTTCCGGCCACGTCGAGTGCGCCCGCGGCCGTGACCTCCTGGGCATGGAGTCGGGTATTTCGCGGCAGTGCACGCAAGGCGATCACGGTGCGCGACGAGGTGACGGGGTCGGCCGCCGAAATGAATCCGAGACCGGGCTGGGACTGCCCACTGGCGCCCGGGTAGAGCAGGGGCGACCAGTGCTGTGCAGGCGGCACCGACGGGCGGACCTTGCCCTCGAATATGCCCAATAGCCGCTCAATCGGCGTCTGAATGCGATCAGTCAGGCCATTCAACCGCCATTGGAGGTCAGAGCCGAACAGGAACAGCTCCAGCTGGTTGCGATTTTCCCGGGAATCCCACCGGAACTCGCAGCCGATGGCTTGCGCGTTGCTTCCCTCACCGCTCGTCGGCCGCCCAAGATCACGGACAATCGCCAGCACCGGCAGCCGCCCACTGGGCAGAAGCAACTCACCGCGAATCTCGTCGCCAGCGCGGGCGTTGGTAACAGGCGTGCCCAGAAGCCGGAAGCCTGTCGGTGAGATGTCGCTGGCGAGCCCAATCGCAGTGCCTCGAGAAGTGCTGACCCGCAAAGGCACCGGCAGGGGAAAGCGATATTCGCGGCGACGGAACGAGGCGAAACGCAGGGAGAAGCGGATGGCAAGCGCGGCCACGCCAAGTGTCGCCGCCGCCCACAGGGAGTTTGCAATCAATGCACCGGTTGGCAAGGAGCCGCCGCGAAAGTGCAGGATGATCCCGACCGGTATCGCCACCGCATTCAGGCCCAGCACCAGGTACTGGGGCCAGAGGCTGCGCCGGGTGGCGTCGGCCTGTCCCATGTCCTTGGGCGTAACGGCGAAGCGCAACGTGCGCATGAAGTACCCGAATGTTGCGGTGATGAACACTGCAAAGCGGATCATGTTGTACTGCTCGGTTAGCAGACTCCGCCCGTAGCCACGCGCAACCTCCTCGAAGGCCCAGAAGGTCAGCACGTAGTAGGGGACGAAACGCACCAGGAATTCGGCATTGACCTCCATGATTGGCATGACGCCCGTGGTCAGTACAACGACCGGCGCCAGGAAGAAGACCGCCCGCTGCCAGCCCTCGAAGTAGGCCAGCATTGTGGCCAGGTAGGAGAGGCGTTGCGGGAGAGTCAGGCCGCGGGCAAGCAACACCCCTTCCTTCCGCCAGACCTGCATTGCGCCCTGGCCCCAGCGGAGGCGCTGCTTGAGGAAAGGAACGGAGGTAGCCGGGGCCAGCCCGAACGCAAGCGACCGGGCGTAATACACCGACTGCCAGCCGCGCTTGTGCAGGCGGATCGAGGTATGAATATCCTCGGTGACGGAGCCTGTGGCAAAGCCGCCGATGTCATCGAGAGCCTCGCGGCGGATGATCGCGCAGCTTCCGCAGAAGAAGGCGGAGTTCCAGCAGTCCTTGCCGGCCTGGATTACCCGGAAGAACAGAGTCTGTTCGCTCCACACGCGTGAGTCGCGGCTTTCGTGCCTGTGCTGGAAGGAATCGAGGTTGTAGAAATCCTGGGGTGTCTGCACGAAGGCAACCCGCTCGTCGGAGAAGAAGCCCAGCGTTTCCTCGAGGAAGGCCGGTGCTGGGGCGTGGTCGGCGTCGAAGATGGCAATGAGCTTGGCCGAAGTGTGCTTGAGCGCATTGTTCAGGTTGCCGGCCTTCGCATGCGAGTTCTCGGTCCTCGTCAGGTATCGGCAGCCGAGCTCGGCGGCAAGCGCACGCATCGCTGGCCGATTCCCGTCATCCAGCAGCCAGACCTCGTCGGCGTGCGGCATCCGTTGCGC
>JBDSWH010000144.1:0-7419 GCA_039926785.1 Gammaproteobacteria bacterium | reverse complement strand
CGGCGGCCTGGACCTCGTGCTGGGGGTTATCGGCGCCACGGACCCGCTCGGCGCGCCGTTCACCATCGTTGCTGATCCCTGCTCCAGCCAGACCCTGGGCCCGAACGAAAGCTGCATCGTGACGGTGCGCTACACGCCGACGTCAGCTGACGACTCGAGCGACAGCATCGACATCCCCTCCAACGACGGCAATGAGGCCACCGTGACCGTGCAATTCACGGGATCCGGCATCGAGGAAGGGGAAGGGGGCGTAGTGACACCTACGCCCAGCGGCGCCGATAGCGGCTTCATGGCGGTGGACCCGCTTAGCCTTGTGGCCCTGGGTAGCCTGGCGGTAATGACCCTCGCCCGGCGGCGGCGCCCGCGGTAGTGCCGGCGCGTCAACCTGCCGGGTGATCGGCTCCGGCGGATCCTTCGACCCGCCGCGCGGCTTCGGCGGCGGTGCCGAGGACTGGACGATACTGGCCGTGATGGTAAGCGCCGCAGTCCTGGCCCAGGTGTTTCTCGTCGTCCGCAACCGGCATCCCGATAACGTTCACAGTCCGCCGCTGGCATGGTTGCGGGCGGCCCTGTATTTCTCCATCGTGCTGGTCGTCAGCTGGGCAACGGGCGTGCTGAAGGTGCTCGTGCACGCGCCCTTCGTCCTGCCCGCGCAGGTGCAAGACCCGCTGTGGCTCGGCCTGACAGGCCTCTGGACCCTGGTCACGGTCTGGGGCTACGTCTACTGGTGGCCCCGCGGCACGCTGACCCACGGCCGCCCGCTGGACCTGGTGCCCCAGGTGCTCTTCGGGCTGGCCTGGGGCCTGACCTCCGCCCAGCTGACCCTGGTGCTTTGGGCACTGGTGGAGGATTTTGGCTTCGCCCGCTGGATCACAGCCGTGCTGGTGTTCTTCCTGCTGTCAGGCTACGGGCAGATCTACCAGTCCGGCTGGTGGGACATCCATGTGTCACCCCCGCACAACATCCGGTCCACGAACGCGAAGAAAGTGCTCTTCGCCCACATGCCCTTCCTGCTGGTCGCTCTGACGCACTTCGCGCTGTTCGGCAATGCGCTGGTTTTCGCCGGCTTCCACGCGATCGCTCTCGCCTGCTCGGCGGTGGCGATGCGCTTCCCGCCCTTCTGGGCCAAGGACGGGCCCGTCGTGAACCGCGAAACCGCCATCGGCGTTTAGATTCAGAATTTCACCGTCGGCGGCGCGTTGACCGCGGCCCAGGCTTCGTAAGGCACGAAGTTCTTCGCCAGGACGTCCCAGAACAGCTGGTCCTCGAGCCAGCCCCGGCGCATGGCGTCCTGGGCGGCCAGTTCTGCGGCGCCGAAGTGCTGGCGGTGGCGCTTGTCGAGCAGCTCGAAATAGGTGTCCACGACCGTCGAATACAACTCCGACACCAGGGCAAAGTGCTTCTCGTCGGCCACCATATCCGGCCCGTACATGCTCACGCCCGTGCAGGTGCCGGGACGGTAATACTTCCAGGGCCCCTCCCGCTTCTGGGCGCAGCCCTTGCCCCGGTATTTTTCTCGATCCATGCCGTGCCTGGCGAAGACGGCTGTCACCCGCTCGTCAAACAGCGCCAGGTCCTCAGGCAACTGGGCGGCCTTGATCATGTCCATCGTCGCACCGATGTTGCCGTCGCCCTTGCTGGAGACCTGCACCGAGAACGTCGCGTGGAGCATGCCGAGATACGGCGTGCTGGGATGCACTGCCACCTCGATGAAGCGGTTCCACTTGCCGCCGATGATGAAAGGCGGCTTCTCCGTCGTCGTGTTCACCGTCATTACGCCGGCCTTCTCGACGACCTTGCCGCGGTGGACGCGCACCTCGTAGTGCCCGTTCCTGGGCGGGTCCATCACCAGCGTCTCGACGGCCGCCTTGCCGGGCTTCACTCGGTTCAGCGTGTCGACCTTCTGCCAGAAGCGGGTCTCGATAGCACCCATGAAGTCCAGCATCTGATGCGCAACCTGCGCCTGCTCCGGCGTCAGCTGGTCCAGGTCGTCGCCCGGTGCGGCCGCCCAGGCCGGCGGCGTGGCCGGGAGTACAGCCAGGAAGCCGGCGAGGGACAGCAGCGCAACGCGGCGGGCAGCAGACATGGGCGATTTCCTTCATAGGAACGGGCTATCACTGTGAAGCCCGCGGAATCCGGGGTCAATCCGGCGGCGAAACCTCCTCCACGTCCCGGAGAATTTCCCATGCCGCACCCAAGACTGGTTCCCGCCCTCACGCTCCTTGCCGGCCTGCTGCTTCTGGCGCGGCCCGCTGCGGCCACCGAGGAGCCCGCCTACCAGGTGCTGGAGAAGGACGGGGCGTTCGAACTGCGCCAGTACCCGCCGATGCTGGCAGCGGAGACCCTGGTGACAGGCGCCGATTTCGAGGACGCCGGCGACATCGCGTTCGGTCGGCTGTTCCGCTACATCACGGGGAACAACCGGGCGGGGGCTGAAATTGCCATGACAGCCCCGGTTGTGCAGAGCACGGACCGGCCCCCAACAAACGGCGAGAAGATCGCCATGAAGGCGCCGGTGATCCAGCAGTCCGGTGCGGGCGGCTACCGGGTCGCCTTCATCGTGCCGGCGGCATATACCCGGGCGACCGTGCCCGAGCCCCTGGACCCGAACGTGCGCATCGTCGCGATGCCGGCCCGGCTCGTCGCCGCAATGACCTACTCCGGGCGCATGTCGGAAGGCTTGCATCGCAAAAAGGAAGAGTCCCTGCGTGCCCTGCTGGCGACGCGGGGACTCGTCACCGCCGGAGAACCCATCACCGCCCAGTACGACGCGCCCTTCATCCCCGGGCCCTTCCGGCGCAATGAGGTGCTCATTCCCGTTACGCGGAAACCACCCGCCGCGCGGTAAAGCCTGATACCGGCCGCCACGGCTTTGGGACTAGAATCGGCTCGTGCGCCGCCTGCCCCACACCCGCCACCTGCTGATCGTGTCCTGCCTCGTCACGGGGCTCGGCCTCTCCGCCTGCGCCACCAATCCGGTCACCGGCAAATCGGAAATCCAGTTCGTTTCCGAGTCTCAGGAGCTCCAGATCGGAGCAAAGGAGTACGCCCCAACCCGCCAGAGCCAGGGTGGCGACCTGAAGGTGCTTCCGGAACTTAGCACCTACGTTGACGGCGTGGGCCAGAAGCTGGGGGCCGTCTCGGACCGGCAACTCCCCTATGAATTCGTCGTCCTGAACAGTTCAGTGCCGAATGCGTGGGCGTTGCCCGGGGGCAAGATTGCAGTCAACCGGGGGCTGCTCACCGAGTTGGACAACGAGGCGGAGCTCGCGGCCGTGCTGGGCCACGAGATTGTCCACGCTGCGGCCCGCCACGGCGCCAAGGCCCAGGAGCGGGGCACCCTTCTCCAGGTGGGCATGGTCGCCGCCCAGGTTGGCATTGCCATGAGCGATGTGAGCGCCGCCGCCGGGAACCTCATGGTTCTGGGCGCTGGCGTCGGCAGCCAGCTGGTGAGCACTAAGAACGGCCGCGATGCAGAGCTGGAAAGCGACCACTACGGCATGGTTTACATGAAGCGCGCGGGCTACGACCCGCGCGGTGCAGTCACGCTGCAGGAAAAGTTCGTCAAGCTTTCCCAGGCGAGCGGCCGGAATCAGGGCTGGCTGGAGGGCCTGTTCGCCAGTCACCCGCCATCACCCGAACGCGTGACGCGCAACCAGGCCACCCTCGCCGAACTCGGCAATCCCGGTGGCGAACTCGGGAAGGAGCGATACGCCGCCCGTATTGCACCACTGCTCGCAATGAAGCCTGCCTACGACAAGGCCGACCAGGCGCTCGCCCTCGCCCGCAAGGACGACCTGGCGGGCGCCCGGAAGCTCGCGGACGAGGCAGCGCGACTCGTGCCGAAGGAGGCCCGGTTTGCGCAATTGCAGGGTGACCTGGCTCTGGCGCAAGACAACCCGCAGGGCGCTTTGCGGTTCTACCAGAAGTCGATTGCTCTGGACGACACCTACTTTGCGTCGCACCTGGGCGCGGGCACCGCCCAGTACAAGCTCCGGTCCGGCGATCGCGGCGAAGGGGAGCTGACGCGAAGCGCGAAGCTGCTGCCCACCGCACCCGCCCTCTACTACCTGGGTTCCATCGCGAAGGAAGACGGCAACCGCCAGCGCGCCATGGAACTCTTCAAGGGCGCGGCCGGCTCCAAGAGCGAACTGGGCAAGCGAGCGGCCGCGGAATATGCCCGCCTCGATTTCAGCCAGAACGGGACCCGCTATATTGCCAGCGGCATCCAGCTGGACTCTCGGGGCCAGGTGCTCGCCATCGTGGAAAACCGCGCCCCGTTCCCCGTCGGCCCGATCCTGCTGACCCCCGTGCTGCTGGACGAGAAGGGCCGGATTGCACAGGAAGGTCGGCAACTACGGATCACCAGGACACTGCAGCCCGCCGAACGCGCGTCGGTAAACGCGGGGATCGGCACGGTGACCGAGGAGGTCCGCCAGCGGCTCCGGATCCGGGTCGATGCCGTGACGTCGAAGTAGGAGCGCCTTGAAGTCGGAGCGCCGACCGGCGCGACGGCGGAACGCGGCACCGGTCGCGGCTCAAGCCGCTCCTACAATGCTGGCGGGAAGACCCTCCGGTAGTCCCCGATCTGCTCGTCCAGGATGACGTCCTCGACCCGCACCGGATGCGCCAGCGCCAGCCCCGCCAAGGTGCGGCAGCGGGACAACGCCACGTAGGTCTGGCCGTGGCTGAATGAGCCCCGGCCGAGATCGATGTAGACCCGGTCGAAGGTCTGACCCTGGCTCTTGTGGATCGTGATGGCCCAGCCTAGCCGGAGCGGCAACTGCTTGTAGGCGCCGACCTGCTCCCGGGTGATCTGCTTTGTGCTCCGGTCGTACTGGTACACCAGGTTTTCCCAGGCGGTGCGGCCCACGTCGTGCTCGGTGCCGTCCTCCAGCTGCACGGTGGGCCCCTGGTCGCCCAGTGCAGTGACGAGCCCCCAGGAGCCGTTGATCCAGCGCCGGTCCGGGTCGTTCTTCAGGAACATCACCTTGGCGCCCACCTTCAGCGTCAGTACCGACTCGGTGGGAAAAGCACCCGCATCGAACTTGCCGCTCACCTGCGCCGAATAGATCTTCGCCTTGCCCGGCAGGGCCATGAGACGGCGCGAGTTTTCCCGAAACGCCGCGTCGTTGGTCGCCGTGAGGACGATGTGGCTGTCCGGATCGGGCAGCCGGCCCTTGGGAACCACCCGCTCATTGAGCGCCGCCAGTACCTCCTCGCCAGGCTCGCCATCCCGGATGTGCTGCAGAATCCGCCGGAACTCCGCGTCGTCCTTCTGCCGGTAGATCTTCCCGAGATCCACTGAGCGTCCCGCGCACCCGCGCCAGACCAGGGCCTGGAAGAAGTAGGGACCGCCATAAGTCTCGGCGAAATACTCCTTCAGCTCCGGCTCCCGCACCACCGGTGGCAGTTGCCAGAGGTCGCCGAACAGCGCCAGCTGCACGCCGCCGAAGGGCTCGTCATTGCGCCGGTTCAGGCGCAGAACCTGGTCAATGCCATCCATCAGGTCAGCCCTGACCATCGACACCTCGTCAATGATGAGCAGGTCCAGCACCTTCATGACACTGGTGTGGCGCATCGCGCGCAGCTCCCGGCTGTCCACGAAGCGTGGCGGCAGTCGGAAGAAGGAATGAATCGTTTGCCCGCCCACGCTGATCGCCGCAAGGCCGGTGGGCGCGACGACGGCAACATTGCGGGTGGTTTCGTCCCGGAGCAGGTGCAGCAGGGTGGTCTTGCCGGTACCGGCGCGACCGGTGATAAAGACGTGCTGGTCCCCGCCCTCGATCAGCCCGAGCGCCCGCTCGAAGTCGGCGTTGGGCTCAAGGCTGTCGCGAACGGGCGGCTTGCGGGAAATCTGGACGGGCGCGTCGGGCATGGTTGGCCATTAGGCCACAAGCGGTATATTCGGGGCATCGGCCCGCACAGCAGGAAACCCGTCATGCCCTTGCCCAAGCCACGCAGCCTGTCCCGTCGCCAGGTGCTCGCCACCGGCACCAGCCTTGTCGCGCTGGGCGCAGGCGCCACGGCAAGCGCTGCACCGGGCCGCCTGTCGACCGACCAGAGCCGCTTCCGCATGACCGGCACTTCGGTGCTGACCGTCCCGAAGGATCCGCGGCTTGATCTGGACGATCCGGAGACGAACTTCCGGGCGATGCTGAAGCTCCGGGCCGACCTGGCACAGAGGGACTGCCTGTTCGCGTTCCCCGGCGTGGCCTGGGCCATGGTGCCCCAGGAGAAGAACTATCGGTGCTTCAAGACGTTCGGCATCGGCGCGTCGCGCATCGAGGAGGTGGCCGAAGGCTTTCGTATCTACAGCCGCGAAGTCCTCTACTACCTGGAGCCGGACACGGGCGAGATCCTGGAAACCTGGAAGAACCCGTTCCTCGGCGGCCGGGAGGTGGAAGTGGTTCACGTGGCCAACGACCCGGTGAACGGCGTCTTCGCCCGGCAAGGCAATCCAGTGCTCTCGCCCCCCTACCCCTATGTGTCGGCAGGCGACGACGTGGTGTTCCAGTGGAACTTTTTCATCTTCAAGCCAGCGGAACTCACCCGCTCCGAGTACCCGCTGTACTCCAGTGGCGACAAGGACCAGCACGCGGAGCTGTGGGGCATCAAGGGCCGGAAGAGCGAGATCCTGGACCCGAAGGTCACCTCCGCCTCCTGCGTGATGTCCTGGAGCCGGGTCGCGGGCTGGATTCCGTTCATGGAGATGGGCGCGAGTCCCGGCACGATGGTCTTCCACAGCCACAGCATGAAACTGATGAACGGTGTGGACGACATCCCGCGGTACATCCTCGACTACACCGCGAAGAACTTCCCGAAGTACCTCGAGGCGCCGAAGGAGTGGGCGGGCCCGGTGATGACGTCCACCTTTGGCGAGTTCAAGAAGCGTATTGACGCAAACAGGAAGTAGGAGCGCCTTAAGGCGCGAAACCCAACCAACAGGAGACTCCGATGCCCGACAAGACCGCCACAGTCCATTGGGAAGGCGCCGGCAAGAACGGCCAGGGCCAGATCAGCACGGACACGGGGGCCCTGAAGAACCACCCCTACGGCTTCGCGAGCCGTTTCGAGGACGACCGGCGGGGCACGAACCCCGAGGAGATCCTGGCGGCCGCCCACGCCGCCTGCTTCACGATGGCCTTCTCCTTCGCCTGCGACAAGGCGGGCTTCGCCACCAGCCAGGTGGACACCCAGGCCGGCGTGCGCCTAGTGGCAAAGGACGGCGGGTTCCTTATCGATCGGATCACGCTGCACCTGAAGGCCCGCGTGCCGGGTATCCCGGCGGCCACGTTCCAGGAAATCGCCGAGGGTGCGAAGCAGGGCTGCCCGCTGTCGAAGGCGCTGGCATCCGTGCCCACCATTGAGATGACGGCCGAGCTGTTGCCGTAGGAAACGCCGCCCGCGGGAATATCC
>JBDSWH010000143.1:0-13927 GCA_039926785.1 Gammaproteobacteria bacterium | reverse complement strand
TACGAGCTTTACGCCGGCCTCAGCTACAAGATTATCTCCGGCAAGATCTGGTATTCACCGGACTTTGCCAATGCAGGGGAATCCGCCTGGTACGGGGAGCTAAACGCCGGGATTCCATTGCCGGCTGAGTTCGCCCTTAACCTGCACGCCGGCTACAATTTCGGCGACTACTGGAAGCCGGAGAACTCGGACGATTTGTATGACGCGTTCTACGACTACTCTGTCGGCATCGGCCGCTCGTTTGGTCACTTCGACTTCGAGGTGAAATACATCGACGGCAGCGACCTCAAGAACACTGATTGTTCGCGGTCGGGGGTCGAGTGCATCGACGACGTCCTCTCGTCAGAGAGCAAGGCGTTTTTCAGCGTCTCCACGACATTCCCGTGGTCCAAGGCAGACGAGTAGCACCAGCCGCTTGCTAACCCGAAACCCCGTGCGGCCGCTGGCTGCGCGGGGTTTTTATTTTTCCGCCTTCGCCATCTGCAGCTCGAGCGCCATGCGGCGCTCGTGGCGGCGCATATAGAGCGCCGACACCACCACGCCCAGGCCGACGATTGTCACCATGATGGTGGCCAGGGCGTTGATGTCCGGGCTGACTCCGAGGCGGACCTTGGAGAAGATCACCATTGGCAACGTCGTCGAGCCCGGGCCGGCCACGAACTGGGAGATCACCACGTCGTCCCACGAGAGCGTAAACGCCAGCAGCCAGCCGGACAGGATGGCCGGACGTATCAGCGGCAGAGTGATCCGGAAGAACACCTTGGCGGGACGCGCCCCCAGATCCAGTGCCGCCTCCTCCAGGGAATCGTCGAACGTCGCCAGTCGGGACTGGACGACCACGGTGACGTAAGCCATCGAGAACGTGATGTGGGCGATCACGATTGTGACGAACCCCCGGCCCTGGGGCCACCCGATCAGCTGCTCCAGGAAGACAAACAGCAGTAGTAATGACAGGCCGGTGATGACCTCGGGCATGACCAGGGGTGCCGTCGTCATGCCCGAAAGCAACGTGCGGCCCCTGAATGGCCCGAAGCGTGCAAGCACCAGGCCTGCCAGGGTTCCAAGGATCACCGCCCCGGTGGCCGTGACGGCGGCAACCTTGATCGACAGCCAGGCGGCACCAAGGATCTGCTCATTGCTCAGCAGCGTGCGGTACCACTTTAGCGTCGGCGAGTCATCGGTGTCCCAGACGGTGACGAGCCGGGAATTATTGAACGAGAACACGACCATCGACAGGATCGGGACGTAGAGGAAGGCGAAACCAAAGAACAAGGCGAAGCGCCTGAACCAGCTGTGCTTGTTCACCGCTTCGCCCCTGCCAGTTCCCGGTTCTGGAAATACTGGAACAGCACGATCGGTGCCACCAGCAAAAGAAGCATGGCAATAGACACGGCACTGGCCACTGGCCAGTCCCGATTCGCAAAGAACTCGTCGGACAGCACCCGCCCGATCATCAGCTGGTCGGACCGGCCAAGCAGCGAGGGAATGACATACTCGCCGACTGCCGGGATGAAGACCAGCAGGGCACCCGCGATTATTCCGGGTGCCGAGAGTGGCAGGGTAATCCGGAAGAAGGACTTGACCGGGCCGGCACCGAGGTCGGCAGAGGCCTCCAGGAGGGTCAGGTCATGCTTCTCCAGGTTGGAGTAGAGCGGCAGGATCATGAAAGGGAGATACGAGTAGACGATACCGATGTACACGGCGAAATCCGTGTACATCATCGTGTATGGCCCGAGACCCACCAGCGCCAGCGCCTGGTTGATCAGGCCATCGGTCTTGAGCAGGCCTACCCAGGAGTAGACCCGCAGGAGAAAGGACGTCCAGAAGGGCAGGATGATCAGCATCAGCCAGATGCTGCGCATGGTGGTCGATGACCGCGCGATCGCGTAGGCCATGGGGTACCCGACCAGCAGGCAGAAAAAGGTCGAGACCGCCGCAACCTTCACCGAGTACAGGTACGAACTGCTGTACAGGCCATCGGACACGAGAAATGCGTAGGTCCCCAGGTTGATGTTCAGGGTGTACGCCACATCGCTGACCTTCTCGATCAGTGGTGCGAACGGCGGCATCGCAAGCCGGACCTCGGAGAACGACAGCTTCAGGACGATGACGAATGGAATCGCAAAGAACAGGATCAGCCAGAGGTACGGAATCGCGACCACCAGGCGTTGGCCGGCCCAGTGCGTGCGGATGTACTGGGACCACCGTGGAGGGCCAAAGCGATAGAGAATGGAGAAAATAAGCCCCAGACGTCCCGTGCCCCAGGTATCGATGGGTGGTCTTGGCGGCTGTCGAACCTGGGAGCGGGCCATGGGTTTCCGGCGACCGTGCTGGGTCTATTGGGTGAGTATCACTGTGTCAGTATTACGGGGCTTGACGCGTCCCAGGACAGCCACACCGTCTCGTCCCAGGAGATGCGCTCACTGAGCTGCCGGACCGAGTTTGGCAGTGTCACCCGAACCATCTTGCCGCTGTCGATCTTTACCAGGTAGATCGACATGTCGCCCATGTAGGCAATATCCCGGACCACGCCTCTTGCCCTGTTGTCAGTGGTGGCTGGTTCTTCGCGGGCAATCTCGATTTTCTCCGGCCGGACGGCCGCCCACACCGCTGCCCCCGGCGGAGCGCTGATGCCGTGATCCACGAAGATCGTGCAGCCCAGCTCGGGCGCCTGGATGCGAACGTAATCCGGCTCGTCCTCGATCATCTGGCCCTCGAACATGTTGACCGAGCCGACGAAGTCAGCGACGAACTTGGAATTGGGGTACTCGTAGATCTCGGTCGGCGTGCCAATCTGCACGATCTCGCCTCGGTCCATGACCCCGATCCGGGAGGCGAGCGTCATGGCTTCCTCCTGGTCGTGTGTCACCACGACAAACGTGACACCGAGCTTCTCCTGCAAATTGATCAGCTCGAACTGGGTGGCTTCGCGCAGCTTCTTGTCGAGGGCGCCCAGCGGTTCATCGAGCAGCAGCAACTTGGGCTTTTTCACGAGGGCCCGGGCCAGGGCGACCCGCTGGCGCTGGCCGCCGGAAAGCTGGTGAGGCTTGCGCCGGGCCAGTTCGCCCAACTTCACGGTGTCCAGCATTTCAGCGACGCGCAGGTCGATTTCCTTGCGGGACAGCTTTTCCTGCTCGAGGCCGAACGCCACGTTCCCTGCCACAGTCATGTGGGGGAAGAGGGCGTAGGACTGGAACATCATGTTGACCGGACGCTCGAAGGGCAGGGTGTCCGCCATATCCTGACCGTCAATGAAGATGCGCCCGGCGCTCGGTGCCTCAAAGCCGGCAAGCATGCGCAACAACGTCGTCTTGCCGCAGCCCGATCCGCCCAGCAGGCAGAAGATCTCGCCCTTGAAGATGGACAGGGAGACATTGTCCACGGCCACGAAGTCACCGAAGCGCTTCGAGACCCCCTCGATGCGGACGTACTCGTTAGTCCGGTCGACCTGGGTGTGTCCCGGACTTTGGACGCCGCTCTGGCCGCCGCCTGGGCCCTGCCGACCTGTCACCGGCGGGCGCCTACTTGCCGGTCTTGAACCGAGTCCAACTGCGCGTCAGCAGGCGGGTAAACCCGGGTGACTCCGCCAAATCCGGCACCAGCTTGGCCTTGACCTCCGCGGACGGATAGACGCCCGGGTCGTTGCGGATGTCCTCGTTGATCCTGTCGAATGAGGCGGCGTTGCTGTTGGCGTAGTTGACGAAGTTGGAATTCTTCGCCGCGACGTCGGGTCGCAGCAGGTAGTCGATGAACAGGTGGGCATTCTTCACGTGCTTGGCACCGGCCGGGATGGCCAGCATGTCGAAGAACATGACGGCGCCTTCCTTGGGAATCCGGTACTTGACCGTAATGCCATTGTTGGCCTCGACGGCACGGTCCCGGGCCTGCAGGACATCGCCGCTCCATCCCAGCGCCAGGCAAATCTCGCCATTCGCCAGGTCCTCGATGTACTTGGACGAGTTGATGTACTTGATGTATGGCCTGACTGAAGTCAGTACCTTCTCCGCGGCCGCCAGGTCTTCGGGTTTCTCGCTGTTTGCTTCCCGGCCCAGGTAGATGAGCACCGTGCCCACCACTTCTGATGGTGCGTCCAGGATGGAGACGCCGCAGTCCTTGAATTTCGACACGACCTTCGGGTCGTAGAACATGGCGAAGCTGTCCACCGGCGCGTCGGGCATTGATGCCTTGATCTTGGCCTCGTTGTACCCGACTCCGGACGTGCCCCACAGGTAGTTCACGGAGTGCTCATTGCCCGGGTCATGCAGAGCAACACGCGCGGTGATTTCGGTGTCCTGATTCTTGAGGTTCGGGAGGCGCGACCGGTCCAGTTTCTGGAACACGCCCGCCTTGATCTGCCGTTCGAGGAAGGAGGCGGAGGGCACGACGATGTCATAGCCCGTGCTGCCCGCAAGCAGCTTCGTCTCCAGGACCTCGTTGGAATCGAAGACGTCGTATTTGACGGTAATCCCGGTTTCCTTCTGGAAATCCTCGATGACCGTCGGTTCGATGTAGTCAGACCAGTTGTAGACGTTGAGGACCTTTTCCTCGTCCGTATCGAGCGCCGTCGGTGCCGTGGCTGCCGACGGATCCTTTGCGGGGGCGGGCGGTGCTGCCGGTTTCTGTCCGCAGGCCACCATTACCAGGGCGGTAGTTGCGGTGATCAGGGACCTGGACAGAATCGAAGTGATACCAAGGGAAGCATCGCGCGCCGGACTCATCATGATTGTTCTCCCGGGACGGCATCAACAGGAATAGCGTTCAGTGCCAGTTATATACCAGCCACGGGGAACTGAGAAGGCGGAGATGGACTGGCAGGGCGCCACGCCCTGCCAGTCCATCTCCGCCTTATAGAGTCCGGATCAGAGTCGGGAGGCGTAGATGCTCCAGAGTTTGGCAACGGACGCGGCCTCGGCGCCCTTGACCTGGGCAAAGGCCTTCCGGGCCTCGGCGCCGTTCTTGAGGTAAACCTGGCTGCGGCCGATGAGCATCCAGGCATCATCCGCATTGCCACCTTTCTTCAGCGCCCGCTGGCCTGCTGCCAGCGACTGGTTGGCCTGGCCGAAACTCAGCAGCACCTGGCCCACCTCGATCTCATCCTCCCCCAACTTGGAGGCAGCGGCCTGCTGGGCCAGCTTGGCCAAGGTGGGTTGCTGGGCGGCGGCCCGCCTGCGGGCGTCCGCCAGAATTTTCTGTGCCCGGGCATCCGGGCCCGTCGGGCCAAAGACCTTCTTCGCGCTGCCCTTTTCCATGATCTTGACGGCTTCGGCTGGCACGCCGGAGAGAATTGCGGCGACGGCCGCCTCGGTACAGTCGTCGGGCTTGTCCATGAGATCGAGTTCGCCCATGAGCCGGTACACGTTCATCGCTACCCGGTCGTCACCGGAGGCCTGCCTGCGGAGGGCGCTGGAGAGCAGTTTCCAGTTGTCGTTGGTGGGGTAGAGGGTGACCAGCCTTTCCGTGGTCGCGGCAACACCTTTGGTGTCACCGAGGGCGCTGTAGGACTGCAACAGGATGCGGAGCCAGTTTTCCGCGGGCCGGCCGCCGGACAGGCGCACGGCGTTCTGTACCGAGGCGATGGCCGCCTTGTCGTTCCCCATCATCTGGTAGGCCTGGCCGACCATGGCGTTCATGGCCGGGTCGCCGCCACCGGTCGCCTTGAGGTACCGGTTGGAGTAGTCGACCACCTTGTTCAAGTTGCGGGGTGACTGGAAGTTGAGCTGGGCAAGCTGCTTGAGGCGGTCATTGACCTGGCCGGCCGGGAGTTGGCCGGAACCGAGGCTGCGCTCGTAGGCGGCCGCGGCCGCGGCGTAGTTCCGCTGTTTCAGGTAAACGAAGCCATACGTCTCGTTGATCTTGAACTGCTCGAAGGCGGTCTTGCCCGCCACCGCGTCGGCGGCTTTCAGATTCGCCAGCGCCGGGGCGTACTGGCCCTTGTTGCCGGCGGCGATGGCCGCCTTCAGGGGGTCACCGACTTTCTTGCTCAACTCGGCCTTCTGGGCAAACGCCGGCGTCGGGGCGAGGAGGCCGCCGACGAACATGCTGGCCGCCAGGGCCAGCGAAATGATGAGCAGAGACTTCTTCAGCATGAATCCAACCTGTCCTTGAAACCGCTATTGCTGGGCCGCGTAGATCGCCCAGAGTTGCGCCAGCTGGGCATACTCCGGACCCTTGACCAGTTCGAATGCCTTGACCGCTTCAGCGCTGTTCTTTGTCAGCATATAGGCACGTCCAAGCGCCAGGTTACTTTCGTCCAGGCTCTTGACCCCGCCCTTGCCCATGCCGCGCTGTATCGCCTCGAGGCCCTTGGCCGGCTGATCGTAGCTCAGGTAGGCCTCGCCGAGCTTCACATCCGCCTCACCTGCCTTGGCGGCGATGGCCTCCTTCTCGAACTGGGGCAGGGACTTCTGGTCGGATGCGGCCAGGCGTTTGGAGTCGGCCAGGACCGCGCTGCTCTTCGCCTTGTCGCCGCTGGTCGTCAGGATGCCACTGGCGAAGCCTTTTTCCATGAACTTCAGGGCCTCGCCCGGTGATCCCTGCAGGGTGGCCGAACTGGCGGCCTCGAGGAAGTCGTCCGCGTCCTCCATGGCATCGACCTGGTACATCAGCCGGAATACCTGGAGGATCTGGCGGTCCTTGCCGGCGGCCCGGGTGAGCAGGCCCCGGGAAAGGGTGCTCCAGTAATCCTTGTTCGGGTAGTAGCGAACGAGTTCGGTCGTGGATTCGATGACCCCGGGGTCATTCTTCAGCTTGGCATAGGAGCTCTGGAGGATCCGGAGCCAGTTTTCCTCCGGCTTATTGCCCGCGTTTTTCGTGACCGCGACCGCTTCCTTCATGTAGGTGATGGCTTCACCGTAATTGTTGGTGAAGTAGGCGGACTGGCCTGCCAGGAAGAGCATGAGGGGGTCCCGCGTCCCGGTGGCCTCCAGCCAGCGCTTGCTGTACTCGGCCGATTTCGCCAGGTCCCGGGGTTCGGTCTGGGGGAAGAGCTGCGCTAACAGGCGGAGGCGGTCATTGACCATTTCCGGCGGGAGCAGTCCCGAGTTGAGGCTCCGGTCGCAGGCCTTCGCGCCGGCATCGTATTTCTTGTCCTTGATGAGTACGAAGCATCCGAGTTCGTCAATCTGGTACTGCTCGAAAGGGGTCTTGTCCGGCACCGCATCCGCGCTCTGGATCTCCGCTGCCGCCTCGGCGAATTTCCCGGCCTTGGCGAGTTCGTTGGCGGCCTGCAGCGGCTTCAGGATCTTCGGATTCATCTTTGGGGCGGCTGGCGCACCCTTGGGTTCCTTGGCCTGGGCGGCCGGGCTGATGCCGGCGACGGCACCGCCGAGCAACGCGAGGCCGCTGGCGAGAAGGGCGGGGGCGATGTTGCGCATGGTCAATACTCCAATCCAATGTTCACAGGCGTGTGACCCGTGCCGGCAGTCCGGTCGCGATCAGCTACGCTTCTGTTCATCGACGTGATTTTCCGCCGACCGGGTGAATCCGTCCTGAATCGGGTCCCGCCGGGTGGTCCCGGTGCAGCCCCGGGGCCCCTCCCCCGCAGCAGAGCCCCGCGGGCCCTACTGGAACTTGTCGGTTCCGACGATGCCCATTTTCACCATGCTGTTGCGCTGCGCGCTGGCCAGCACCTGTTCCACCGTGTCGTACCTGGCGCGCCCGTGAGCCTCAATTGCGACCTGGGGTTGCGGATCCTTCTGGGACTCGACCTTGAAGTATCGTTCGAGGGTGGCGAGATTCGGGACTGGGGTCCCGTTCCAGGAAATCGAGTTGTCGTAGTCAATCAGGATATTGATGACGACGGGGGGATCCAACGGCTGGTTGGGATTGGGCGGCGGCATGTCCAGCTTCACCGCGTGAGTCATCACAGGCAGCGTGATGATCAGCATGACAATGAGGACCAACATCACGTCGATCAGCGGCGTGGTGTTCATCTCCATCATTGGAGCACCGTCTCCGCCACCCGAACCTACCGACATACCCATGGCTAAGAATCCCTGTTAGCGACCGCCAAGCAAGGCGGCTAGCGCGAGCCGCGATTGGGCTCGGAAATGAAAGCCACCTTCTGGATGCCACCCTTCTGGAGCTGAAGAATGACGCGTCCCACGCTCTCAAAGCGTGCGTTGCCGTCACCCCGGACGTGGACCTCGGGTTGGGGGACGGTGACGGCGGCGGCGCGGATCCGGTCAACCAGAACCTGTGGGTTCGAAACGAGCCCTTCGTTCCAGTAGATGTTGCCCCGCCGGTCGATCGCGATGGTGATGTTCTCGGGCTTGGTCACCGTTGCCTGGTTGGTGGCCTTGGGCAGGTCCAGCTTGACCGTCTTGGTGATCACGGGAATCGTGATCAAAAAGATGATCAGCAGCACGAGCATGACGTCCACGAGCGGTGTGGTGTTGATGGCCGCAATGACTTCCTCGTCGCCGCCCGCTGACGGTACGTTCATGCTCATGATTCTGCTCCGACCGAACCTGTGACCTTACTTGCGCACCGCCGGCGCCCCGGTGCGGTTGGTGCCGCTGACCAGGGTGGCATACAGGTCGTTGGTGAAGTAGCGCAGCTGGTCGAGGATGGCCTTGTTCCGGCGCAGCAGCCAGTTGTAGCCCAACACGGCAGGCACGGCGACCGCGAGACCGATGGCGGTCATGATCAGTGCCTCGCCGACGGGACCGGCCACCTTGTCGATGCTGGCCTGGCCGGCGACGCCGATGGCGATAAGGGCGTGATAGATGCCCCACACCGTGCCGAAGAGGCCGACGAACGGCGCCGTCGAACCCACGGACGCAAGGAACGACAAGCCGCCCTGGAGATCGTTGGTCATGCGGTCGACGTTCTGCTGGAGCTTGCCGCTGACCCACTCGGCCAGCGGTACGTGTTCCGTGAGCTCGCCTTCATGGCGGTCGCTGGCCTTGATGCCGCTCTCGACCATGGCCCGGAAGACGTTGCCATTGCCGGTCAGCTTCTGCAGGCCATCGTTGAGTGAATTGCCGGTCCAGAAGTCACGGCTCGCTTCCCTGGCCTGCTTGAGGAGCCGCGCCTGCTCCCAAAGCTTCGTCAGGATGATGAACCAGGAGTAGAGCGACATCAGGAACAGGATGATCAGCGTGCCCCGGGCGACGAAATCGCCCTGAAGCCACAGCTCCTTGATGCCGAACGGGTTTTCGGCCTCGTTGGCCGCCAGGCTGTTGTCTACCGGTGCTTCTTCCACGGGGACGATGCCCAGTGTGCCGGTATCCACCGGGGCGGTACCGTCAAACGGAGCCGCGGACGGATCCATGGCCGCGCCTCCCATCGCCGGATCCCCTACGGCCGGATCCATGGGGATAGTGCCATCGGCTGCGGGAGGCGCCATGTCGGCGGGGGCCGCCATCTGCGCGTCCGTGTTCTGTGCCAGCTGAATGTTATCGCCTGCCATGACTCGTCTACCTTAAGAAGTTAATAGGGGTTTTCTGCGCGATTCGGCAAATGGGTACTCGCGGTATTTGCCTACCTTAACCGTCCTCGACCTTGAATCGTATCGGTACCGTAATCCAGGCTTCGACGGGCTTGCCGTCCACTGTGGCGGGAATGAACTTCCAGGCCCTGGGAGCGTGTTTCAGCACGGCCTCGTCCAGTCGCGGAAATCCGCTGCTGCTTTTCAGTTTGATTTCCTGGCACTTGCCCTCGAGGTTTACCAGGCACTCGACGGTGACCAGCCCCTGCTCGCCAAGACGCTTCGACGTCGGAGGATATTCGGGCTTCAGCCGGCGCTCAAACCGCTTGTCAAGCTTGGCCGCGACCCGGACGCCGGTCGGGGCGGGCGGCGGCGCTGCGACAGGCTTCACGTTGGTCACTACCAGCGCGGTGCTCACCGGGGCGTCCACCGGCACCTCCACCACGATATCGGGCGGCGGTACGTAGGGAGGCGGGGTCTCTATGGCGGGCGGCGGGGGCGGGGGCTCGTCCTCGTCCTGAAGATCCTCGAGGATCTCGGCAATGATTGGCGGCGGCGGCCGGTCGACCTGGATGATGCCGAGGCTGGTGACCAGGCCCCACATCAGAAGGATATGGAAGACAACGATGATCGCCAGGATCGTCGCCTTGCGGCCGCTGCTGCCCATCCCGGTGTCGAAGGTGTTGTCCATGGATTCTCTATCAGGGCGCTCTTAAATCTGATCGTAGTTCTGAAATTTCGCCGTAGTCTGGCCTTAGGCCGTGCTGCTCGGTCGCCACCGTACCCCGCGAGGAGTGCCGGACGCCATCCTGACTTGAGTAGTGCTGGCTTCTTTATCGCACGGTTGCGAGGCCAGCTCCATTTGGGCCAGGAATCCCCCTCAGCCCAAGGGCGACAAATTTACCCGATCTTTCTGGCGATTGCACATGCCTGTAAAGGTGCCGGGCCCAATGCAGGAGAGGCCTGCGGCCGGATAGTTTCCCGGCGGGGCCGGTATCTCGGCCGGGATAGCTTGCGCGCGGCAGCGCTGCAACAATACGGGGGGATAGGGGTCGGGCCCCGGAAGGTTGGAGGCGTCCGTGCGACAAAGGGTATTACTGGTCATGCTGCAATTGGCGCTGCTGGCGGGCTGTGCGGCGGACGTCCTCGACAAGAGCGCCGACTTCGACCGCCACCGATACAGCCGGCTCGTCCAACCCTTCGACAAGCCGGACAAGATCTATTTCGACGTCACGTTCAATACAGATTTCCCCGCTGACGACCCCGCAGCCGAGGCCGTGCGCATGACCTGGCTCGAGGCCTGGATTACCCAGCGCCGACTCTGCGCAGCAGGCCACGAAGTGGCGCTCCGGCGGCCCTTTGACTACCTCGAGGACAATCCGGCGGGATACCAGGAGCGCTGGGAAATCCGCTGTCTGACCTCAAAACAGCCGTAGCCGCGTTCCGGGGTCCACGTGCCAGCGCCGGGCAAAACCGCCATTCACTTCCATCACGCCCACGACCGGGCCGCCTGAGTCGATGCGTGCCGTCGAGAACGGCACCGTGTTCCGGGCGATCTCACTCACTGTGCCGTCCTCCCGGATGAAGACCATGTCGAGTGGCACAATCGTGTTCTTCATCCACATGGTGAGTTCCATCGGCTCGTTGTAGCCGAAGTACATGCCTTCGAACTCGTCGAGTTCCTGCACGAACATCAAACCCTGGGACCGCTGGTCGGATGTACTGGCGACGTACACCTCAAGGAGCAGGCAGCGCGGGCCGGCGGTCTCGAGCACCGCCTGGCGCCGCGGAAATCCTGCCACGAGATGGGCCGGTTCCAGTGCCGCGGCGGAGTGGCAAAGCAGCGAAAGCACGGCCAACATCAAGCAGCGGTCAATCCCCACGGGTGGCCACCCAACCGGAAAATTTCAGATCGCTCAGAGTCAGCGACGAGCGATCGCCAACCGACGGCAGCGCGCCGACGCAATAGACCAGCCCGTCGATACGGCTACCGGCACCCGCGCCCGAAGTCACCGACTGGATGCTGGCCCAGCAACGGCCCGGACCCGCCGAACTGAAGAAGCGGCCGTCCCGCTCGTCGATCACCGTCACGTTGGCCGGTCGCTCCCCGCCAGCGAGCTCATCCCGCCGGCCGGGTAGCCCGATGAGGAGCGCCAGTCGTCCCCCATCCGCACGGTCGCCGGCAAAGTAGAGTCGCACCCCCCCGCCGTCCGGTTTCTCCATGCCATCACAGGCGAGCTCATTGCCGGACCAGTCGACTGTCAGATTGATGGCACCAAAGAACTGGCCGCCCAAGGCGCCTTCCGGACCCAGGGCGCAGGCATTGTGGGAGCCCGTTGCCTTCACCCGGTTGGCCCGCCCTGGCGGTGGGGTTTGCAGGAGGGCCAGGGCCCCAATCAACACTACCCCTACGGCACCGACCAGTCCGACGGCTCGGGCAAGGGTCGTGGCAGCCGGCGGATTGGGTGGCATGGGCGCGTATCCTATCGGCTTCGTCCCGCGGGGAGTGAACTGTGACCTGCCGCGCAGCCTCACCGGGGTCCAGCCAGTAACGTCAATCCCGTTACTCTACCCGGGTGCTGCTACCGCACTCCGGCAACTCGTGCTTGGCCGCCGGGGGCGCGAAGAACCTTGAGTCTTGACGTTCAACAGCACTTGAACTCGCTGGTGACCGAGCGGCGTCCCGGCATGTTCCGGCTGCGCTTCGGCCGGTTCGTCGAGGGCGAGTTCCGGCGTGTCTACGCCGAGACCAATTTCCCCAAGACCCGACCCCTCCTGATGATCGGCGCGGCCACCATCTTCCTGGCCATGATTGTCGCGGTGATGCGCGACAACCTCTCCTGGCAGACCGCCGCTTACATGCTTGGAATACTGCTCCCGACCCTGATGGCGACGCTGATCTCTTCCTACAAGGAAGGTTCCCACGGCGCCTACCAGTTCCTTCTTGCGCTGTCGGCGCTATTTATAGGGCTCGTCTCCACGTCCATCACGGTCCGGGCCAGCCTCCACGGCGCGCCTTACTACTTCGGGGCCGAGGTCGCGTGGATTTTCCTGGTCTGGCTGGTTCTGGGCCTGCACTTCTGGAACGCCGCCCTGATCGCGGCCACGATCTCAACCATCTACGCATGGGGCATGCTGAACTGGCAGTTCGACGCCGAGGAAGTGATTTTTTGCGGCCTGACCCTGCTGGCCGTGAACGTGATCGGGGCGTACTGCTGCTTCAAGCTCGAGTCAGCCGTGCGGCAGGCATTCCTCGAATCCCGAATGCTTAATGATCTCGCCGAGCGCGACGGTCTCACGGGACTCTACAACCGTCGCCGCTACGACAAGGACGTGGAGAAGCTCTGGCGCCAGTCCCGCCGGGATCAGAGCCAGCTCACTCTGCTGCTCGTCGATATCGATCACTTCAAGGCGTTCAATGACCTTTACGGGCACCAGGCCGGCGACGATGCCTTGAAGCGGGTGGCAGAAGTGATTGCCATGTGCGCCCAGCGCCCGCTCGATTTCGCGGCCCGGTTCGGCGGCGAGGAATTCGCCCTTGTGCTGTACGGTCCCGCCCAGGACTTCGGCCGGGAAATTCCCGAAATGCTCCGGCGCAGCGTCGAGGAGCAGAAGATTCCGCACGCCGAATCAACGACGGGCGCGTGGCTTACGGTCAGCGTGGGTGTGGCCATCGTGAGTCCCGGCAACGAGCGCAGCCTGGCCGGTGCGATCCAGTTGGCGGACGAGGCCCTGTACCAGGCCAAGGAAGAGGGACGCAACCGGGTCGTGGTCAAGGAATCGAAAAGCGCCCATATCCAGACCGGCCGCTTCCGCGCCGCCCGGATGCAGGCGAGCGGCTGAACGCGACGCCCGGCGCGCTCTACCTACCAGGCCCCGACGTTCGGCAGCGACGTCCAGGGCTCCCGCGGCGGCAAGCGTCCACCCTTCTGCAGCAGTTCGATCGAAATCCCGTCGGGCGACCGGACGAAGGCCATATGGCCGTCCCGCGGGGGGCGGTTGATGGTCACGCCAGCCGCCATGAGCCGGCCGCAGAGTGCGTAGATGTCGTCGACCTGGTAGGCCAGGTGGCCGAAATTCCGGCCCCCCGTGTAAGACTCGGGGTCCCAGTTGAAGGTCAGCTCGATGCAAGCCACGGCGCTGGCCGTCTCCGCATCGCCGGGCGCCGCCAGGAATACCAGCGTGAACCGGCCCCGTTCGTTGTCGGTCCGGCTGACCTCCCTGAGGCCAAGCTTGTTGCAGTAGAAATCGAGAGAGGCGTCCAGGTCCGACACCCGGACCATGGTGTGCAGATACTTCATTAGAATGCCGCCGATGTCGTCCAGCCAGGAATCCCGGCCCCTGCGACGTATCTTGTACGTGCCGGGTATCCGTGCCAAGCCACCGCCCGACATCCATCGCGCTCTGATGCTCCGGTGCCTGATCGAGGGCATAGGCCGTGCCGACGAGGAGGTGGCCGCCGCTTTCGCCGCCGATCCCGATTGCCTGCGTCTTGTC
>JBDSWH010000142.1:0-8203 GCA_039926785.1 Gammaproteobacteria bacterium | reverse complement strand
GAGCTCGACAAGCTCCCGGTTGATATGAATGCGGATGGCCTGGAAGGTGCGGGTGGCAGGGTGCCGGCCGGGCTCGCCCCGAACGACGCCAGCAATGACGTCGGCCAGCCGATTGGTAGTACGTATCGGCTCCGCGGTCCGGGCAGCGATGATGGCGCGGGCGATGCGACGGGAGGACCGCTCTTCGCCCAGGCGCCACAGGACGCTGGCAATCTCGTCCTCCTCCGCGGCATTGAGCCAATCGGCGGCGGAAACCCCGCTACCGGGATCCATGCGCATATCGAGGGGCCCGGCCGCACGGAAGCCAAAACCCCGCGCCGGATCTTCAAGCTGGGGCGACGATACGCCGATGTCGAGCAGCAGGCCGTCGACGCGACCAGCGGCCCCTTCGGCAACCAGCAGGTCGCCGAGTGCCGAGTACGCGCTGTGCACGATGCGGAACCGCGAATCTGCCTTCTGCAGGGCGACAGCGACGGCCACGGCCTCCGGGTCCCGGTCGAGGGCAAGCAGCCGGCCCTCGGGGCCCAGCTGCTCAAGAATGGCGCGCGAGTGTCCCCCGCGCCCAAAAGTCCCATCGACATAGAGGCCGTCGGGCCGAATGGCCAGAAATTGCAGCACCTCGTCCTTGAGGACAGGTACATGTAGAACCACCCCAACACCCCGCGCCTTTCATAGAGGACGCGTTTATTTAAGTTCTCGGCGTAGCGCCTTGAGCCCTACAGCGACAGCGATTCGAGTTCCGCCGGCAAGCCCGCTCCGCCGCCGCCTTCGCCATTCAGCCAGCTGTCACGCCGCTCGTTCCAGCGCTGCTCGGCCCACAACTCGAACTTGTTGCCCTGCCCGATCAACATCACGTCACGCTCGAGAGCGGCGAAGTCGCGCAGCTCTCTCGGAATCAGCACACGCCCGCTGCCATCGAGCTCCAGCTCGCTGGCGTAGCCAACCATCAAGCGCTGGAGGCGGCGGGTGCTCTGGTTGAAACTCGAAAGGCGCATCAACTTGCGCTCTATCTCTTCCCAGTCGGGCAACGGATACAGAAGCAGGCAGTGATCCTGGTCCACCGTGCAGATGAGCTGGCCGTTGCAACGGGTGGTCAGCCGGTCCCGGTAACGCACGGGAATGGCGAGCCGCCCCTTGGCGTCCAGGGTGATCTGGGTTGCCCCCCGAAACATGGTTATTAGGGCCTTTCAGCCCACGTTCTCCCACTAGACGCCACTTCTCGACACTATAAGTTTCACCCGTTCGAGCGTCAACCAAATCTCCGAAAAAAAGTTGCCCTGACAGGTGCTTAGGAAAGGGCCAAGCGCCTTGCTAGCAACGCGCTCGGTTGGCGGACCGGAAATCATCGGCTTAGGACCGCTTCCTCACCGCAGCCTGCGATGCGGCGTGCCGGATCCGGCGCCCGCCTCGCCGCCAGGTCGGCAGGACCGGTCCGGTTGGGTATCGTTTGCGCGCATGGCAGTCCGCGAGCGACGAATCATCCATCTGGACATGGACGCCTTCTACGCGTCGGTGGAACAGCGCGACGACCCGTCCCTCCGGGGCCGGCCGGTCGCGGTCGGCGGCTCGCCCGAGTCCCGGGGCGTGGTGGCGGCCGCCAGCTACGAGGCACGGGCATTCGGCGTGCGGTCCGCCATGCCAATGGCCCGGGCCCTGCGCCAGTGTCCGGGGCTGGTGGTCCGGCGCCCCGACTTCGCTCGATACCGGGAGGCGTCCCGGCGGGTCATGGCGATCCTGCGCTCGGCCACGCCCCTCGTGGAACCGCTGTCCCTGGACGAGGCGTACCTGGACGTCACCGAGAATCTCTGGGGCCAGCCCCTGGCCACCGAGGTGGCCAGGGAACTGAAGCGCCGGATCCGGAACGAGCTGTCGCTGACGGCGTCGGCCGGGGTGGCCCCCAACAAGTTTCTCGCCAAGATTGCCTCCGGCTGGCAGAAGCCCGATGGTCTCACCGTCGTGTCCCCGGGCCGGGTCGAGGCTTTTCTGCAGCGTTTGCCGGTAGAAGCCCTGTGGGGCGTCGGACCCGTCACCGCGAAGAAACTGCGATCCATCGGTATCGCGCGCCTCGTGGATGTGCGCGAGACGGACCCGATCGTGCTGAACCGTAAGGTCGGCAACCTTGCCGACTGGCTGCGGCGTCTCGCCTGGGGTGACGATCCGCGGGAGGTAACGCCCGACCGGCCGTGGAAATCAATCTCGGCGGAAACGACCTACGCTCCGGACCTGGATGACGTGGCGGCGATGGAGGCGGAGCTCGGGCGGCTCGCGGAGCGCGTGGCAGGATCACTGGAACGGAAGCAGCTCCTCGCCCGCACCGTGACGATCAAGGTGCGTTACGCGGACTTCACCACGGTCACGCGCAGCCACACCGGGGACAGCCTCACGCGGGACGGGGCAGACATCGGTGGGCGCGCCCGCCTGATGCTGGCCCGGACAGAAGCCCGCCTGCGCCCGGTGCGGCTGCTGGGAGTCGGGACCCACGGGCTCGCCTCCGGCACCGCATGCGGGCCGGCCAGCGGCCGGCTGGATCTGGAGTTCCCGGCGGGCGGAGCCTGAGTGGTCCCCGCCCGCCGGCTGACCGCCTACTTCAGGTTCAGCTTCCGCACCAGCTGGCTGCCCAGCACTTCGCGCAGGGCCTCCCGGTCGAGCGCCGCCTGGTTCTGGGCACTCATCGAGC
The DNA here is from genome assembly GCA_039926785.1 of Gammaproteobacteria bacterium. Lineage (GTDB taxonomy): Bacteria > Pseudomonadota > Gammaproteobacteria > Steroidobacterales > SHZI01. Next base: position 5,526 of record JBDSWH010000142.1, on the reverse strand, counting down.
CGACAGTCTTGGCGGAAACCGCGTCGAAGTCCGGCGTCCGGTCGAGGGCCGCCATGTTTGGATACGTGATCGTCAGCATCAGGTCGGGATCCTGTGGCGAGCGGGGCGCCGAGGAGTAGATCGCATAGTCGAGGATAAGGCCGGCCTTCTTTTCGGCCTCCATCAGCGTCTTGTACGTGGTGGCCAGGAATTTCATGTAGTCGTCGAACCGGCCGGGCTTGGTCCTGATATAGCTCACCTCGATGACCGGACCCTCGTCGTAGACGCGCTCGTCGGCTGCCAGGGCCACCGCCGCGACGCCCGAGAGCACCAGTCCGATCAGCACGCTGTTCAGAATCTTCATCGCCATTGCCCCCATTAATTATTGCCGACGAACGTCGGTTGGCAAACGCTACGCCCGCTGTCTGGTGGAGTCAAAACAGCTAGGCTAGTCCCGCCGGCCAGACTGTGCGGCACGATTCCGGCAACGCCGGGGGACAGGCATCTTGCGAAAATCGCTGGTCGTCGTTTCGTGGGCAATCGCCCTGGCCCTTGGGGGAATGGTGGTCTATACACGGCTCGTTGACCGCTACCAGCAGGACGGCACGCTGTCGCTGGCCATTCTCTCGGCGCCGGTCCGGATCGTGCGCGATGGCCAGGGCATTCCTTATATCCACGCGGCAACGCTCGATGACGCCATTCGCGCGCAAGGCTGGGTGACGGCGCAGGACCGGGGTTTCCAGCTCGAATTCGAGCGCTACCTGTCGAGCGGCCGACTGGCTGAGCTCGTCGGAGAGTCCGCCCTGCCAGCCGACATCGAGCTGCGCCTGGCAGGGACCGCCCGGCTTGGCCGCAGGCACGCCGCGCTGCTGGCACCCGCCGACCGGCACTTCTACGAGCTTTATCTGGCGGGCATCAATGCCTACATCGCCGGCCAGGCCGGGGAGCGCCAGTTCGGGTTCGGCCTGCTCGGCATCGAGCCCAAGCCCTGGACGCTTGCCGACCTGATGACGCTGCAGTACTTCCTGAACTGGCAGAGCTCGGTAAACCTGCAGGCGGAACTCGTCGCGCAGGAACTCAGCGACCGGCTGGGACCGGCGCGGGCAGCAGAACTGCGCCAGGTAACGATCAATCCCGATGACGGCGGTGCCGCGGGTCTGGCCTCCGCACCGCCGCCGGCAAGCGTCCCCGTTGCCCTTAACCTGCGCCCGGCGCCCGGCTGGTGGAACAGTGGGCCGAAGCCGTTTGAGCTGGGCAGCAACCAGTGGGTGATGAGCGGCAGCCGCTCGGCAAGCGGGGCCGCCGTGCTGGTCAACGACCCCCACCTGGACGCCCGGACCCTGCCGGGAATCTGGCACCCGGTAGGCCTCATCACCCCGGACTTTCGCGCGATCGGCGCCGCGGGTCCGGGCATCCCGGGCATCGCCGTGGGAAGAACCAGCCACGTGGCCTACGGCGTCACCAATGCGTACGGCGACGTGGTCGACCTGTTCATCGAAACGGTGGATCCCCGCAATCCGGAGCATTACCTGGAAGGGGACCAGTCACTGCCGTTTGAGATCATCGAGGAAACGGTACGGGTCCGTGAGCGCCCGGGCTCGAGCCGGTTCCGCGACGTGCCTTTGCGCATTCGCCTTACACACCGCGGTCCCGTCATCTCGGATCACGGCATGGGCGTCGCCGCCGGCACCCTGATCTCGATGCGGTGGAGCGCGGCCGAGGCCATGGAAGCGGACGCCGGCGCCTGGGCCCTTTTCACGGCGCGAAACGTGGACGAGGCCCGCCGGGCCATCGGCCGCGGCAACGCGCCGTACAACTACGTCATCGCCGACACGGCGGGCCATATCGCTCACGCCACCGGCGGCAAGGTGCCGGTGCGCCTCCGGGGCGATGGCTCGCAGCCCGTGCGCGTGACGGACAGCAACGACGCGTGGGACGGGTTCATACCCTGGGACCGGATGCCGGGCCAGGTGGATCCGGCCCGGGGGTGGGTCGGCAATGCCAACCACCGGACCGTGCCCCGGGACTACGCCTTCCCCTACTCCACGTACTTCGCTGCCTCCTGGCGATACCGCCGGATGCTGGAACTGTTTGCCGGTGACCGGCGATTCACTCCGGAAGACCACTGGTCCTTTATGCGCGACACGAAGAACCTGCTCGCCGTGCGCGTGGCGCCGCTCATGAGCGCGGCGCTCCGGAGCCGTCCGGACACCCGGGAATTCGGCGAACTGCTCGGCGCGTGGGATCACCGGGACGACGCTGGGTCCGTGGCGCCAACGGTCTTCCAGGCCGTGTGGCGTCACTTCGCCCAACGCGTGTTCGAGGATGAGCTGGGGCCGGAGCTGACGGCCCGGTACCTGGGCAGCTACTACGTGTGGCACGAGCGACTGGCACGGTTGCTCGAAGACGCGGCCAGCGACTGGTTCGATGACCGGCGAACACCGGAGCGGGAAACCCGCGACGATCTCTTCCGCCTGGCGGCCATCGATGCGCGGGAAGAACTGACCGCAGTCGCCGGCGACGACCCGCGCGAATGGACCTGGGGCAGCGTGCATACGGTCACGTTCTTCAGTCCGCTCGTCCCCAGCGAGGCAGTAGCGGGCGTACTGGGCGGCGGTACTCATCCCAAGGAAGGCTCCGGCGAAACCCTCAACCGGGCCACTTACAAGTTCAACAAACCCTACGACACCACCACGATCGCTTCCCTGCGCCTGGTCGCAGACCTGGGAGACCCGGACAAGATCATGGCCGTGCTCACCGGCGGAGCCAGCGGCCGGCAGTTCGATCCCCACCTCGGCGACCAGACCACGGCGTGGCTGAATGGTGAGCCGCGCTACTGGTGGTTCAGCGACGCGGCTATCGCGGACCACAAGGTGACCGAACTGACGTTGGTCCCCTGATCAGCGGCTCCGCCACGCGTAGTAGAAGACAGGGATCACGACGAGTGTCAGGGCAGTGGATACCAGCATCCCGAAGATCAGCGACACGGCGAGTCCATTGAAGATCGGGTCGTCCAGCAGGAAGAGCGCGCCGCTGATGGCCGCCAGGGCCGTCAGGATGATTGGGCGGGCCCGGACGGCGGCGGCCCTGATCACGGACTGCTCCAGTGTCTCGCCGCGGGCCAGCTCTGCGTCGATGAAGTCCACCAGCAGTATGGAGTTGCGGACGATGATTCCCGCCAGGGCAATCATGCCAATCATGGAGGTGGCGGTGAACTGGGCGCCAAGCAGTGCATGGCCGGGCATGACTCCGATAATCGTCAGGGGAATGGGCGCCATGATGATCAGCGGCATCACATAGGACCGGAATTGAGCCACGATCAACAGGTAGATCAGGATCAGGCCCACCGAGTAGGCGAGCCCCATGTCGCGAAACGTTTCGTAGGTAATCTGCCACTCGCCGTCCCATTTGATCGCAAACCGGTTGGGATCGTCAGGCGCACTGACGAACAGGTGATCCAGCTGGGTACCGGAAGGCAGTGAGTCATCCACCCGGCCCACCAGGGCAAACATGCCGTACAAAGGGCTGTCGAGTCGACCCGCCATGTCACCGGTCACAAACACCACCGGCAGCAGGTCCTTGTGATAGATGACCCCGTCCCAGGGCACCTGGTCCACGCGGGTGATCTCCGACAGGGGCACGAGAGGACCGGCCACCGAGCGCACCTCGAGTTCGAGGGCCTGGTCGAGATTGCCCTGGTCCGCCACGGGCAGTTCGACGCGGATCGGTATCGGGCGCCGCTCGCGGCCTTCATGCACATAACCGGCATCCTGCCCGCGAAGGCCGGTCGCCAGCGCGCGAACCGCGTCCGCCTGGGACACGCCCAGTAGCGCCGCCTTCTGCCGGTCCACACTGACGACGAAGCGATTGGCAGCGGCCTCGGTGGAATCGTCCACGTCGATGATGTCCGGCGTGGTGTCGAACAGGTGGCGCACCTTCCGCGCCAGCGCGCGCTGGGCGTCATAGAAGGGCCCGTAGATCTCCGCGACGATCGGGGCCTGCACCGGCGGACCTGGTGGGACCTCCACCACCTGGACCGACGCGCCGTACCGCCGGCCGATCTCGGCGAGCCCGGGCCGCACTCCAAGCGCGATCTCGTGACTCGAACGTTCGCGCTCGCGCTTGTCCGTCAGGTTGACCTGGATGTCGCCCTGTTCCGGACCACTGCGCAAGTAATACTGGCGCACCAGGCCGTTGAAATTGATCGGCGACGCGGTGCCGGCGTAAGCCTGGAAGTGCCGTACTTCCGGCACGGACTCCACCACGCGGGACAGCTCGTCCAGCACCCGCGCCGTGCGCTCGACCGGCGTGCCCTCGGGCATGTCGAGGACCACCTGGAATTCGGACTTGTTGTCGAAGGGCAGCATCTTCAGCACGACCCACTTGACGGCCACCAGCCCGACGGCCAGCAGGATCGCCGCGAGCAACCCGATGTACAGCCGGTGGCGATTAGGACGCGAAGCCGGCCCCGCGAGGAACGGGTGCATCACCTTTCCGAACCAGCGATGCAGTCCCGTTGGCGAGGCGGCCGAGTGACCGGCGGCGTTCACGTCCAGATGGCCGCCCGCCAGCAGTTTCCCGCACAGCCATGGGGTAAAAACCAGTGCCACGGCGAGAGATATCACCATGCCCATGCTGGCGTTGATGGGACTGGGGCTCATGTAAGGACCCATGAGGCCGCTTACGAAGGCCATGGGTAGCAGCGCGGCGATGACGGTGAATGTCGCGAGGATGGTCGGCCCGCCCACCTCGTCGACCGCGGACGGGATGAGTTCGAGATATCCGTCGCCGCTGAGCTGCCGGCGGCGATGGATGTTTTCGACGATGACGATGGCGTCGTCCACCAGGATGCCGATCGAGAAGATGAGCGCGAACAGCGACACCCGGTTGATGGTGAAGCCCCAGCTCCAGGAGGCAAAGAGCGTCGCGGAAAGCGTGACGACGACGGCAGCACCAACGACCAGGGCCTCACGCCGGCCAATCGCCACCATCACCAGCACGACTACGGACAGCGTCGCGAACATCAGTTTCTCGATGAGCTGCTGCGCTTTTTCGTTCGCCGTGACGCCATAGTTGCGGGTCTCCGCAACCTCGATGCCCTCGGGGATGTAGGTGCCGCGTAGTGTGGCAACGCGTTGGAGAACCGCGGTGGCCACGTCGATGGCATTCTCGCCCGGCTTCTTCGCGACGGCGATGGTTACCGCCGGCGCGTGCGTCACGTCGGACCCGTCGCCATGCCAGACGAAGAACTCCGGCGTATCGGGCCCGCGGCTCACGGTGGCGACGTCCTGCAGGTAGACCGGCCGCCCACCGCGGACTGCCACCACCAGGTTGGCCACCTCGGTGCTGTCCGCCAGGAAGGTGCCGGCCTGCACCGGTGTGACGCCGTCATTGCCAACCAGGATCCCGGCCTGCCCCGCTTGCCCCGCGGTGGCGAGCGCCGCCACGAGATCGTCGGCCGACAGGCCGAGCCCCGACAGCTTCTGCGGATCCAGGGCCACACGCACCACACTGTCCGGACTGCCGATGGTGTACACGTCGCGGGTC
>JBDSWH010000141.1:0-13181 GCA_039926785.1 Gammaproteobacteria bacterium | reverse complement strand
CGGCGTAGATCACGCCGAACCGGGACACATCGACCGGCCGCGACAGGATGGTGGACGACATGTCAGCCAAGATAGGCACAGAGCCAACATCCGGTGGCGCGTGGATCTCGAGGCCGCTGATCGTCTCGTTGGAGCAGTAATGGAAATACGCCGCTTCCGGATTCAATCTCCACCCATTGCGGTCTGGCACGTCCATGTAGTTGCTGGCCGACCCGTCGGCAACGATACCAACCTTGCGGACCGCGCCGGCCTCCTTGCTGGCCTTCTTGGACCAACTACCGGTAACGAGGTAGTCCGTGGACTGATCCGGCGCCGACAGGTTCATCGGTAACAGGGCAAATTGGGTTGTGGCCCCACCCTGCAGGAACAGCACGGCATACTCCGGCGGAATATTCATGAGCTCGCGCAGATCGGCTTCCGCCTGCTCCGCAACCTTGATGAAGGCCTTGCTGCGGTGGCTAATCTCCATCACCGACATGCCCAAGCCCTGCCATTCGATCAGCTCAGCCTGGGCCTGCTGCAGAACTTCAAGTGGCAGCACCGCTGGTCCGGCACTGAAATTGATTACCCTTGCCATCTGGATATCTCGTCAGATTGAGAACAGGCCGGCGTCTGCGACGCCGGGTCAGGAAACTACTTCGTCGGACCCGGCCTCATCGGCCTCGGGAACAATTCGGTCGAGGCCCACAAGCCGGTCCTCGTCATCGATACGAATCAGACGGACACCCTGAGTGTTCCGCCCCTGTTGCGAGACGTCCGCGACAGGCGTCCGGACCAGGGTGCCGCTGGAACTGATCAGGACGATCTCGTCTTCATCACGCACCTGGATGGCACCGACCATTCGTCCATTGCGGTCGGACGTCTGGATGGCAATGACGCCCTGCCCGCCCCGTCCCTGGACCGGGAATTCGCTGACGGCCGTGCGCTTGCCGTAGCCTTTCTCGGTGGCAGTCAGCACCTCGCCCTGACCAATGATCAGCAGGGCGATCACTTCGTGGCCATCGGCAACGCGAATGCCCCTGACGCCCGCAGCCGTCCGACCCATCGGCCGTACGTCAGACTCCTGGAAACGGATTGCCTTTCCAGAGCTGGCGCACAGCATGATGTCGCACTCGCCATCCGTGATCGCCACATCGACGAGACGATCTCCCTCGTGAAGCTCGATAGCTCGAATACCAGCGGTGCGCGGGCGCGAAAACGAATCCAGCGAAGTCTTCTTGACGGTTCCATCGCTGGTCGCCATGAAGATGTAATTGTTGTCGGTGAACTGGCGGACCGGAAGCACCGCATTGATGCGTTCGTTCGGCTCCAGCGGCAGGAGATTCACCATCGGCCGCCCACGGGCGCCGTGACTTGCCCTGGGCACCTCGTAGACCTTGAGCCAGTAAACCTTGCCCGTGCTGGTGAAGCACAGGAGCGTGTCATGGGTATTTGCCACGAAGAGCTTGTCGATGAAGTCCTCGTCCTTGACCTTGGTCGCCGCGCGGCCCCTGCCGCCCCGGCGCTGGACCTGGTAGTCGCTGACGCTCTGGGCCTTCGCATAGCCGCCGTGAGAGAGGGTAACGACCACGTCTTCCTCGGGAATCAGGTCCTCGATCTCCAGGCTCGAATGCACCTGGACAATCTCCGTACGACGAGCATCCGCATAGTTGTCCCGTATCTCCGCCAGCTCCGCCCGGATGACGGTAATGAGCTTGTCGGGATCGGCAAGAATCTCGCTGAATTCACGGATCTTGCCGAGAAGCTCCTGATACTCGGCGATGATTTTGTCCTGTTCGAGGCCCGTCAGGCGCTGCAGCCGCAGATCAAGAATGGCTTGGGCCTGGGTAACCGAGAGCCGATAGCCTTTCGGCCCCGGTCCGAAGTCAGCGGCGGCATTGTCCGGCCGGGTGGAGACGTTGCCCGCGCGAGCCAGCATCTCGGTTACGGCACCGGGCGGCCAGTGCCGGCCTGTCAGGGCTTCGCGGGCTTCTGGCGGCGTGGGCGACGCCTTGATCACCGCAATCACGTGGTCGATATTGGCAAGAGCCACCGCCTGGCCCTCGAGAATATGGGCGCGCTCGCGGGTCTTGCGCAGATCGAAGACCGTGCGGCGCGTGACCACTTCCCGACGATGCCGAATGAAGCATTCGAGAAGGGCCTTGAGGTCAAACAGTTTGGGCTGGCCATCCCGGAGGGCAACCATGTTGATACCAAACACGGTCTCCAGTGGAGTCTGCTTGTAGAGGTTATTCAGCACCACGTCGCTGGCCTCACCCCGGCGCAGCTCGATCACCACCCGCATGCCGTCCTTGTCGGACTCGTCGCGCAGCTCGGTAATTCCCTCGATCTTCTTTTCCCGAACAAGCTCGGCAATCTTCTCGATCAATCTCGCCTTGTTGACCTGATACGGCAGCTCCGTGACGATGAGTGCCTCACGACCCCGCGCGTCGATCTCCTCGACGTTGGTGCGTGCCCGGATGTAAACCCGGCCGCGTCCTGTCGTGTAAGCGGCATAAATCCCTTGTGACCCGTTGATGATGCCCGAGGTCGGAAAGTCCGGACCCGGCATGATGGCCATGAGTTCGGCAATCGTGATCTCCGGATCATCAATCACCGCGAGCACGGCCGTGACTGTTTCGCCCAGATTATGCGGCGGTATGTTGGTCGCCATGCCCACGGCAATGCCGGATGACCCGTTCACCAGCAAGTTCGGAATCCGCGCAGGCATGACGGACGGTTCCGACTCGGAACCGTCGTAGTTCGGGACGAAGTCGACGGTGTCCCTGTCGATATCCGCCAGCAACTCGCCCGCGATACGCGTCATCCGGACTTCGGTGTAACGCATGGCGGCCGGAGCATCGCCGTCAACGGACCCGAAGTTTCCCTGCCCGTCCACAAGCAGATAGCGCATCGAGAACGGCTGCGCCATGCGAACGATGGCGTCATACACAGCCGTATCGCCGTGCGGGTGGTACTTGCCGATCACATCGCCGACGACGCGGGCTGATTTCTTGTAGGCCTTGGTATGGTCGTTGCCCAGTTCGCGCATGGCATGCAGGACACGGCGGTGGACCGGCTTTAGGCCATCCCGCACGTCAGGCAATGCACGACCCACGATGACGCTCATGGCGTAGTCCAGATAGGACTGACGCATCTCGTCTTCGAGGTTTACCGGAAGAATTTCCTTGGCGACTTCAGCCATCGATCTCGCAGGTTCCGCATGACAGCGCTCCGCTGGCCAGCAATGCCGGCAGTGGCGAATGCCAGGCCGGCCGACGGCTCCAGTAGGCGCTGCGGTGTAAAATACCGGGTAGCCAGAATGGTCAAGAAATTAAGCGTTTAGCTTAACACGATTCACCGCTCAACCGGACCTGCGCGATCGATCGGGATCAGGCATCATCTCGGCGCCGGAATACCCGAATGCATCCCGCTCCCCTCATAGTCACTGCCCGCTGGATAGTCCCCGTCGAGCCCGCCGGCACGGTGCTCGAGGACCACGCCGTGGTGGTGCAGGACGGCCGGATACTCGCGATTATGCCGCGGGAAACCGCTCTTCAGGCCTACCCTTCCGCCACCCGCGTTGATCGACCGCGCCACGTCCTCTTGCCGGGCCTGGTCAACGCGCACACCCACGCGGCGATGACCCTGTTCCGAGGCTTTGCCGATGACCTGCCCCTGGACTCGTGGCTGAACGAACGAATCTGGCCGGCCGAGTCCCGCTGGGTCACACCGGATTTCGTCCGGGATGGCGCTGAACTCGCCTTGCTGGAAATGTTGTTGGGCGGGACGACCACCGCTGGCGACATGTACTTTTACCCCGACGTCTTTGCCCGGGCCGTCGCCGACAGCGGCATGCGGGCGGTGGTCGGCATGATAGTTCTCGATGCCCCTACGGTATGGGCCCAATCGGCCGACGAGTGCCTGAGCAAGGGCCTTGCCGTGCGCGACCAGTACAAGGGCCACCCTCGGGTTTCGACCATGTTCGCCCCGCACGCACCCTACACCGTGTCTGACGCCACATTCGAGCAGATCAGGATGCTCGCCGACGAACTGGACACGCCAATCCAGATGCACGCGCTGGAGACAGCCACAGAAATCACGACCAGTCTCGATCGGTTCCAGCGTCGCCCCCTCCAGCGGCTTGACGCCCTTGGCATCGTCTCGCCACTGCTGGCCGCAGCGCACATGACCCAACTCGCGACGGACGACATCCAGCTCATGGCCGACCGCGGCGCCCACGTCATCCACTGCCCGGAGTCGAACCTCAAGCTGGCCAGCGGCCTTTGCCCCGTGGCCCGACTCGCCGCCGCCGGAATCTCCGTGGCACTCGGCACCGATGGTGCCGCCAGCAACAACGACCTGGACATGTTCAGCGAGATGCGCACCGCCGCACTGCTGGCGAAGGGTGTCGCAGGGCAGGCGGACGTCCTGCCGGCGTGGGCAGTCCTGCAGATGGCGACGCTAAATGGCGCACGGGCATTGGGTCTTGGCGAGCGAATCGGCTCGCTGGTTCCGGGCAAGGATGCAGACATGATCTGCGTGGACCTGGCACGGCCGGCCACTCAGCCGGTACATTCGCCGATATCCCAACTCGTCTACTCGGTATCGCGGGATCAGGTGACGGACGTCTGGGTGGCCGGGCAACAGTTGCTTGAGCAGGGGCGTGCCCTCCTCGCCGACAACGACGGGATCATCGGCCGGGCCGAGGCCTGGGGACGCAAATTGAGGGTGGGGCAGTGACTGACGGACAAAACCTCAGTCCTGCGGAACTGGCTCACTTTGGGCGATTGGCGAGTGGCTGGTGGGACGCAAATGGCGAATTCCGCACATTGCACGATCTCAACCCGGTCCGACTGTCCTGGATCGACGGTGCCGCAGGGCTCGCCGGACGGCGCGTGCTCGACGTGGGCTGTGGCGGCGGATTGCTGTCTGAAGCGATGGCGCGACAGGGCGCCACCGTTACGGGAATCGACCTGTCCCCGGAGGCACTGGCCATTGCCCGACTACACCTGGTCGAGTCGGGGCTGGAGGTGAGCTATCAGCAGATATCTGCTGAGGACCTCGCCGCGCAGGCACCTCACTCCTTTGACGTAGTCACCTGCATGGAACTCCTCGAGCACGTACCGGATCCGGCTCGGCTGGTCCGATCCTGCGCCAATCTGACCAAGCCGGGTGGCCACATATTCTTCTCAAGCATCAACCGCACACCCCGGGCGTTTGCCACCGCAATCGTTGGAGCCGAGTACGTGGCGGGTCTTGTGCCACGGGGAACCCACCGGTACTCCCAGCTCATCAGGCCCTCGGAGCTCGACGCCTGGGCGCGCGCCACCGGACTGGTACTCACGGACTTGCGCGGCGGTGAGTACGACCCCGTAAACCGCGTGTTCAAGCTGAGCAAAGGTACCGCGGTGAACTACTTTGCCCACTTCCAGGCCGGGCCAAACCAATGACGGTCCGTGCGTCGCCTCGCCGGCCCGCGGCCGTCCTCTTCGACCTCGACGGGACGCTGTTGGACACTGCTCCGGACATGGTCGGGGCCCTGGATGCAATCTGCGCGGAGAGGGGCGTACCGGCCGTACCCTACGAACGCGCTCGCGGCTTTGTATCCAATGGCGCCGTAGGCCTGCTACGCCTTGCGTTTGCCGATTTCAACCCGACGCAAAGCACCGAACTTCATCAACGGTACCTGGCCGTCTATGCCGAACGATTGGCGCAGCAAACCTGCTTGTTTCCGCCCCTGGATACACTGTTGGACTCACTGGAAGCCGAGGGCATCCCGTGGGGTGTAGTCACCAACAAGCCAAAGCACCTCACGGAGCCCCTGATGGAGGCCTTGGGGCTTCACGACCGCTCAGCCTGCACCATCAGCGGCGACACGCTGCCCGAGAGAAAACCACATCCCCGACCCATATTGTTCGCATTGGAGAGCCTCGGGCTTGCCACTGAGGCGGCCCGGTCCGTGTACATCGGCGACGCGCGCCGTGACATCGAATCAGGGCGGGCAGCCGGGACCAGAACCATCGCCGCGGGATACGGGTATGTGGAGCCCGGCCAGGATCCGGCCACGTGGGGCGCAGACCACGTCGTCGCTTCCACACTTGAACTCATCACCCTGCTGAAGGAAGGCCGGTAACGGGATGCTGTCAGCCACTGCCAGGGCGCACAAGGCGGCGCCGGATGAACTTGCCGATCGCGTCATCCTGATCACAGGTGCCGGCGACGGCATCGGCCGGGCAGCGGCACTCGCCTGCGCGAGCCACGGCGCCATCACGATCCTGCTCGGACGGACCCAGCAGAAGCTGGAGGCGGTCTATGACGAGATCGTGGCGACCGGAGGCCCGCAACCAGCCATCTCCGTCATCGATCTGGCCAGCGCCCAGGGGCCGGACTATTTCCAGATTGCCGAGCAGGTCATCGGAACCTGGGGCCGGCTTGATGGACTACTGCACAACGCCGGCATGCTCGGGCAGCGGGCGCCCGTCGAGCACTATGACATCGGGATCTGGCACCAGGTGATGCACCTCAATCTCAATGCGCCGTTTATCCTCACCCAGATGCTCATGCCAGCCCTCAGGAAATCCGCTGACGCATCGGTCGTCTTCACCAGTAGCGGAGTGGGCAGGCAGGGTCGCGCCTTCTGGGGCGCCTACGCCGTTTCGAAGTTCGGGATAGAGGGCCTCTCGCAGACGCTGGCCGACGAACTCCGGACTGAAGCGCAGATCCGCGTGAACTGCATCAATCCCGGGGGCACACGGACTCGAATGCGGGCTGCCGCCTACCCCGGCGAGGATCCCTCGTCGCGCCCGGCGCCTTCGAGCCTGATGGCTTCTTATATGTGGCTGCTGGGGCCTGCCAGTCGCGGAGTGACGGGGCACTCGATCGACTGCCAGTAGCCGGCAGATCTCAGGACTCTTCCTCGTCGACCAATCCGGCTGCGGTGTAAAGGGCGTCGAGCTCCTTGTCCTTCAGCAGCCGATGGTGACCGGGCCTGAGCGAACGGGACAGTCCGACGGGTCCATACCTCACCCTGATCAGCCGGCTGACGCGGCATTCCACCGCTTCCCAGACGCGCCGCACGAGGCGATTGCGCCCTTCGGTCACGACGACGCTGAACCACTGGTTGGAGCCATCCCCACCCGTTGAAGTCACGCTATCAAACTTCGCCACACCATCGTCAAGCGGGATCCCCGCGCGGATTCGCTCCAGCGTTGCATCGCTGACCGTGCCCTGAACGCGAACGGCGTACTCCCGCTCGATTTCGCGGGACGGATGCATCAGCGCATTTGCCAAAGCGCCATCAGTGGTCAACAGCAGAAGTCCAGATGTGGCCAGATCCAGCCGCCCGACGTTGACCCAGCGGCTGCCCTGGATCGGCGGCAGGCGATCGAAGATGGTGGGACGGCCCTCAGGATCGCTCCGCGTGCACACCTCGCCCGACGGCTTGTGATAAAGGAGCACACGGGGCGACGGCCGGGTCTTCCGCAGGGCAGGGACGGCCCGCCCGTCGACAAGGATCTTCTCGCGGCCCGAGACCTTCTGGCCCAGAACTGCCACGGTACCGTCGACAGTGATGCGCCCCGCCTTGATCCACTGTTCGACTTCACGCCGCGAACCCACGCCCGCACCAGCGAGTACCTTTTGCAGGCGCTCTGTACCGGCGGACGACCTCACGATGGGATGATCAGCGAACCTTCAGCGGGACGACATTCGAACCCGACTCGCCGGTACTGCCGTCCACGTCGATATCACCAGGATTCTCCACGTAGCTGCGCGCCTCGGAGATTGGCGTCACCGTTGCCAGTCCGGCCTCGGCCTCTTGCAGATCGTCGTCGATCAGGGCGGGAAGTGGCGCGCCGGCACCGGCCGGCAGGGACTCTGCATCCGACAGTTCAAGCTGCGCAGTAAATGCCTCGAGATCCTTGAGATCCGCGAGCGGCGGCAGGTCGTCCAGCTTCTTCAGGTCAAAATAGTCAAGAAACTCTTTCGTCGTGCCATAGATCGCGGGCTTGCCGGGCACGTCCCGGAACCCCACCACGCGGATCCAGTTGCGCTCGAGGAGGGATCGCATGATGTTGGTGGTTACGCCCACGCCACGGATATCCTCCACATCGCCTCGGGTGACCGGCTGCCGGTACGCGATGATGGCGAGCGTTTCCATAAGGGCCCGCGAATACCGCGGGGCCCGTTCTTCCCATAGCCTGGCCAACCAGTTCGACATGCTGGCGCGTACCTGGACCCGGAAGCCACTAGCCACTTCCTGCACAGCAATGCCGCGCTCTGCATAGTCCGACTGTAAATCGGCAATCGCCGCACGGATGTCGTCCTTGCCGGGCGGGTCGTCCTCGCCAAACAGGCCCTGAAGCTCGTTGACATCCACGGGCCGCCCAGCCGCCAGCAGGGCCGCCTCAACGATGTACTTGATCTGTTGGTTTTCCATTTGTGCCCGTTCCGGATTTAGCGATTAGGCCGGGAGCGTAATGCCGCCGGCGCGGAGATCGTCCAGGTCGGTATCGATTGGCGACTGAGTCGTCGCAGCCCGCACATGGATCGGCGCATACGGCTCCGTCTGCACGAGCTCGATCAGGGACTCTTTCAGCAACTCCAGGAGCGCCAGGAACGTGACCGTGACGCCCATGCGGCCCTCCCGCGGGTCGAACAGGTCGCGGAACTCGGCAAACGTACCGGTCTGGACTTTCAGCAGGACCTCGGACATTCGCTGCCGAACGGACAGCGGCTCGCGGCGAATGTGATGGTGCGCCAGCATCTCGGCACGGGTAAGGACGTCGCGGAAAGCAAGCAGGAGCTCCTTCAGCGAGAGATCCGGCAACCTCGTGACTACCGTTCGCTCGGTGACCTCCGCGCGGCCCTGAAAGAAGTCCCGCTCGAGTCGCGGTATGCCGTCCAGGTCGGTCGCTGCCTGCTTGTATCGCTCGTACTCCTGCAGACGCCGCACCAGCTCCGCGCGCGGGTCCGCCTCCTCGTCTTCCTCGGCTCCGATCCGGGGCAGGAGCATGCGGGACTTGATCTCGGCAAGCATTGCCGCCATCAGCAGGTACTCGCCAGCCAACTCCAGCTGCAAGTCCGTCATCAACTCGATGTACTGAACGTATTGGGTGGTGATCTCGGCAATCGGAATATTGAGGACGTCGAGGTTCTGCCGTCGGATCAAGTACAGCAGCAGGTCCAGAGGACCTTCGAAGGCCTCGAGGAATACCTCGAGCGCGAACGGCGGGATATACAGGTCCTGAGGCAGCTGGGTCACCGGCTCACCGGCCACCAGTGCAAACGGCATTTCGGCCTGCGCAGGGTTACCGCCTGCCTCCTCCGCCGTCAAAACCGCGCTGCGAGGGGCGTCAGCGTCGTGAACGACTGTCAGGTGCGGCGGCGCGGATTCGTGTTCTGAACTGGTCATGATTCGAGGAAGAATCCCGCCTCAGATTCGGGCAATGGAATAAAAGAACGCCGCCACCAGACTCGCCAGTGGCCCAACAATCCGGCCCAGGACCTCAAGGACCAGCAAACCCACGATGAGTATAAGGCCGTAAGGTTCGAGCGCATCGAGCTTGCGCCCAAGGCCCTCGGGCACGAGGCCACGAAGCACTCGTCCCCCGTCGAGCGGAGGTATAGGAATCAGATTAAAAATAGCCAGCAATACATTGAACGTGATACCAATCTGGGTCATCGACATCAGGAATGTCCGCCCGGCGCCAAACGGCAACGGGAGGTGCAATACCAGCGCGAGCGCTAAGGACCAGAATAGGGCCATGGCAAAGTTGCTGGCCGGTCCCGCCGCCGCCACCAGCACCATGTGTCGCTTCGGGTGCCGGAGATTGCGCGGGTTTACCGGCACGGGCTTCGCCCAGCCGAACAGGGGCAAGTTCATCAGGGAAAGTGCCACGGGCACGGCGATCGAACCTACGGGATCAATGTGCTTCAGCGGATTGACGGTTAGCCGGCCCAGCATCTCTGCCGTCCGATCACCGTAGTGCCGGGCAACCCATCCGTGGGACAGCTCGTGAAGGGTGATCGCGAAGAGGATGGGAATCACCCCCGCTGAGAGCGATTGAATGGTTGCAGCAACATCCATGTTGGCCATGCCGGCAGTATACGGGTGGGACGACTCTTCCGCGCCTACGCGAAGGCCGTACTGTCACCGCGCCCCTGTCGAATGAGCACCGGATAGTCGCCTGTGACATCGACCACAGTGGTGGGCTCGATCCCGCAGGTACCGCTGTCGATCAGGAGATCGACACGACCAGCCAGCGCGCTGGCAATCTCTTCGGGATCGGACATGGGCAGGTCATTGCCCGGAAGGATAAGCGTCGAACTCATCAAGGGTTCGCCCAGTGCGTCGAACAACGCCAGGGGCACAGGGTGATCCGGCACGCGGATTCCAATGGTCTGGCGCTTCGGGTTCTGCAGGCGACGTGGGACCTCACGGGTCGCCTTGAGGATGAATGTGTAAGGCCCGGGTGTGTGCGCCCGTAACAGTCGATAACACCAGTTCTCTACCTTGGCATACGTGGCGATCTCGGACAGATCCCGGCACATCAGGGTGAAGTTGTGGTCCTTGCCCGTCTGCCGAATGGCCTGCACGCGTCCGGCGGATTCGTGGTCGCCGAGATGCCAGCCAAACGCATAGCAGGAGTCCGTCGGGTACACGATGAGACCGTCACGGCGCAGAATTTCCACCGCCTGCAGCACCAGGCGCCGCTGGGGATTGACGGGGTGGACCGTGAAGTGTTGGGTCATGGCTCCATTCTACCGGCATCGGCCAACCGCCCCGGATGACTGCGGGTTGCGTATCATGTGGGCTCGCCATCAAACGACGCGCTAATCATGCAAATACTGGTTGATTTCCTGCCCCTGGTGGCCTTCGCGGTGTCCTACTGGCTGTTCGACATGGAGACCGCAATTCTGGTGATCATGGTGGCCATCTCGCTGCAGGTGGCCGTGACCTGGCTGGTGAAACGCAAGGTGAGCCGCATGCTGCTGGCCTCTGCCATTCTGGTGGTTAGCCTTGGCAGCATCAGCCTTCTTCTCAAGAACGACCTCATCTTTAAGTGGAAGCCGACCGTGCTCAACTGGCTCTTTGCCGCCGTCTTCCTCGGCAGCCGCTACATTGGTGACCGCACAGTCGCCCAGCGAATCCTGCAGTCCGTGTCCCAGGACGAGGTGCGACTCTCGCCAAAGGACTGGCACCGACTCAACCTGATGTGGGTGATTTTCTTTCTCATCTCAGGCGCCGCAAATATCATTGTGGCGTACCGCTTTCCGGAGTCAGTCTGGGTCAACTTCAAGCTCTTTGGCCTCACGGGCATGACCGTCGTGTTCGCCCTGCTCCAGGGACTCTGGCTCACCAGCCGCACGACGGAGGACAAATAAGTGCTCTACGCGATCGCCGGCAGAGATGCTCTAAACAGCCTGCCAGCACGCATGGCCGCTCGAGCTGCTCACCTGGCCCGGGTGAGTCAGCTGCGAGACCAGGGGCACTTGGTCATTGCCGGCCCCCACCCAATACTCGATACCAGTGAGCCTGGCGATTCGGGCTTCAGTGGCAGCCTGATCGTTGCCGAGTTTGCCAGCCTGGCCGATGCCGAGGCCTGGGCGCGGGCGGATCCCTACGTCGCAGGGGGTGTCTGGGTGGCGGTCGACGTCCGGCCATTCATTCAGGTAATGCCGTGACAGCCGCCGTACCAACCGACCGGATAGCCCGAATGCAGAGCCGCCTGACAGCGGCATTGGAACCGCGGCTAATCGAGATCACCGACGAAAGCCATCTGCACGCCGGGCATGAGGGCGCCCAGGATGGTCGTGGCCACTTTCACGTGCGCATCGCCGCCGACTGCTTCGAGAACCTGAATTCCCTGGCCCGCCACCGCCTCGTATACGCGGCCCTCGGCGACCTCATGACCACGGATATTCACGCGGTCCGCATCTCCATCGAGGCCTGACCCCGCCCACCCCCTCCTGCCCCCGTCGGGGCCTCTCGACTGCCGGATCACTTTACAAAATATCGGGCCTGGGTCTCGCCATTCCATGCCAAGTACCCGATTTAAGCCCTTGACTTCAGTTGACTCTACATAACTTTGGCCCTACTCTCTTTCACATAACGAATTCGAAGGAATATGGAAGCCGACCTTAAGGCAGCGCTGCTGACGGCGTATGCACGGCTTCTGAGGCCTCTAGTCCAGATCCTGTTGCGCAATGGCGTCTCTTACTCGGAGTTCGCTGATACGGCCAAAAGGGTGTTTGTGACCACAGCAGCGACAAGACTGGCGAAGGGTGGCACCGCGGCTTCGGCTGCACAGATCGCAATCCAGACCGGGCTTTCGCAGCGGGAAACACAAGAGGTTTTAGACGATCGGGGTGAGGCCCCGGTGAATACGAATCTTGCGCGAATTACTGCCCTATTGAGTGCTTGGCATAGCGACGATCGGGTTGTCGGTCCTTACGGCCTGCCCTTGGAGGTTCAACTGCAGGAACAGGGGCGTATGGATTTCGAGACGCTCGTGCAGGACTACTGCCCAGGAGCTGACCCCGCGTTCCTATTGGAGCAGCTGGTGGCGATCGGGGCAGTGAGAAGGACGGACGACGGGTGGTTGAGGGTACTTACGAGGACCTACCTGCCTAACGTGGATGCACCTGACAGTGTCGAACGAATCGGCTACGCAGTTGAGAGGCTTGTCGAGACCGTCGACTTCAATCGGGAGCAGAGGGATCCGGGCCAACGACTTTTTGAACGTACCGTTATGGCGGACTTTGGATTGAAGCAGGAAGACCTGCCGGCACTTGAGGGATTCGTTCGGCAACGCGGTCAACAGCTACTTGAAGAAATCGATAACTGGATATCGCTTCGGGACAAACCGGATGTGGACAGCGGCGACAAGGTAGTTCAGACGGGCTTGGGCATTTATCACTTTGTAGATGACTCAGAAATCTAAATAGAAAAAGACACGAAAAAGATCACATTTCTTGGGGAAGTTACACATGAAGTTCGTCAGCAGAATCGCAACCACCCTCGCCTTTGCGGCATGTTGGTCAATGGCCAACGCCGGTGGCACGGCTGAGATATCAGGCATCCGGGTCGTCGGCCAGACAATGGATGGCACCCTGGTTCTCGATGACTCAGTTAGTGGCCTGTCCAACTGGGCCAGCCCCGGACTGGCAATGGCCGGCAGTGAATCTGCGGATGGTGC
>JBDSWH010000140.1:0-3170 GCA_039926785.1 Gammaproteobacteria bacterium | reverse complement strand
TTAGGCATGTCCCCTACGCTGCGGCGCGCAGCACATTGATCGGCGCCAGCTCAGGGAAGTGAGCGTTGGTGAGCGGGGTCAGCGCCGTCCAGATGAAGCAGTGCTGCCCGGACAGGCAGCCATGGCTCACGCCATCGGCGAACACCATCCAGGCCGAGTATGGCGCGAAATGTATTTCCACGTGGTGCTGCATCTACGCCTGGAACTCGGGTGAATCCTTCAGGTAGTCGTGGAAGCGCTTCATGGCCCGGTCGTAGGGGCTGGTGTCCAGCACCTTGGCCAGGGGCACCACAGCGCTGACGCCTTTCAGCAGGGCCGAGAGCAGTTCATCGAGCGCGTTCTTGTCGAGCCGGCCGACGTGGCCCTTCGGCCCCGTGAAGCCAGCCCGTTCTGCGTGCCGCGCGAAGACGCTGCGGAAATCGCCTTTGCTGGCCCACACCCGGTCGCGGGTGGGGTGGACATTGACCAGGAAGCGCAGGATGCGGTCGCCGTTCGTGGCGCCATAGGCTCCGGCATCCACGTGGATCAGCTCGCTGGCCTTGTGGGCATCGATGGCCCGGCCCGCTTCCTCCATGGGGCGGAAGCTGCAGGTGCCGATGTCCGCGTCACGCAGCAGATTGGGCATGGCGCGGCGCGTCCATTCGGTCACGCTCAGCCGAAGCTGCGTCAGCGCCCGGTAGGTGGCGGGATACAGCGGCGACTTCGGGTCCAGCCCGCGCACCGAATCGGCTTCCGGGTGGTAGCTGACGTTTTTCCGGGTGATGGTGCCGGCCAGCTCGTCACGCAACACGTCCAGATCAGCTTCGTCGGGCAGGTCGACGGGGCAACGGGGCAGGTAAGCGATACGGCCCTGTTCCAGGACATCCGATAGGGTGCGGGGACCGGCGGTCGCCAGTCTCGCGGCATCGAAGGTTTCCAGCATGCGGTCGTCTCCGGGTGTGCGGCTAGTTTCGGCGATCCGGGGCGCCGACGGCAACCGCCGGGGTGCGGTTGTCGGGGCGCAGCGCACCGTCGAGCACCGCATCCAACCGCTCGATCACCTCGTCAACCCGGATCAGATCCATGGCACCGGGATCCCGGACGCGCTCCCCGAAGCGCAAGGCCTCGACCGGTTTACCGAATTCCCGACGCACAGCCTCCGGATAGTGGTCGACGACGAGGCGCTGACTGAAGTACGGGCCTGTGCGATGTGGGTTGGAGGTGGCGTACAGGCCGATCACGGGGGTGCCTGCTGCCGTCGCCATGTGTGCGGGGCCGGAGTCCGGGCAGATCAGCAGGTCTGCCGACTTGATGATGGCGAACAGCTGCTTCAGCCGCGTTTGCCCGATCAGATTGATAACCCGCGTGTTGGCGGGTCCGCCCAGCGCCTGCTGGATGCGCGAGCCATAGTCGCGCTCCAGCTCTGTCGGTCCGCCGGTCAGTACCACCCGCGCATTCCGGCGTTCGATGAGGTGCCGGGTGACGGCGGCGTAATTCGCCACGCTCCAGTTCCGGTAGTTGCGGAAGCGTTGGCTGGAGCAGGGGCTGATCACGCACAGGGGCCGGGTGCCGGCGGCGAGCGTGTCGGCCTGCTGCCGGTCGTCCGCATCGAGGTTGAAGTCCCAGCGCAGCGCCCGCTGCCTGACGTCCATGTGCTCGGCGAAGGCGAAGAGGCCATCCATCACATGCTGGGTCGGCGTCGGCGCGATCTGCTCGCTAGTGAAGAGCCACTGGTAGTCCCGGGCCCGTGCCCGGTCGAAGCCGATCTTCCGGTCGGCATGCACCACGGTGCTCACCAGGTTGGCGCGCATCGACGCGTGCATGTGGAGCAGGAGCGGGAACCGGCGGTTCGCCAGTTGCCGGCGAATCGACGCGAGGCTGGCCCACGGGGCGCGCTTGTCGAAGGTGATAAACTCGATGCCGGACGCGCCTTCCAGCAAGCCGAACTCCGTGCGGCCGATAATCCAGGTAATGGGTGTGCCAGGCCACGCGGCCTGCAGGGTCCTGACGACCGGCAGCGTGTGGCAGCAGTCGCCGATGGCGGACAGCCGGATCAGGCAGACCGCTTCCGGTGCCATTGGGAGGACGGAGGGCACGACGGAGATCACGCGAGGCGTGAATGGCGGCTTCGGCTGATCAGTCACAGGCAGAGAGTCACCACCGGACGGCATCCACCTTGCCAAGGCGCATCGCGAGACAGGACGGGAACGGCATCCTATACGAGGATACCCTTGTCAGCCATGCAGGCCCGGCGCTGTTCGAGGCGTCCACCTGGCCGGGTTCCCCGGCTGCACCCGGGTACTCCGGCGGCCGCGGCGCTACCCTGTTCATCGAGAGTGGAGCCCAGCAGTGGGTACTCAGGCATTTTCATCGGGGCGGCACCATCGGCCGGATTCTCGACGACCAGTTTCTCTGGCTGGGCGAGGACCACACCCGAAGCTTCCGCGAGTGGCAACTGCTCGCGCGCCTGCAGACCCTGGGATTGCCTGCGCCCCGGCCCGTTGCCGCCCGGTACCGGCGGCGAGGCCTCGTCTACACGGCCGACCTGATCACCGTCCTCATTCCCGACGTGGAACCGCTGTCCACCCGCCTGGGTCGCGGCCCGGTCCCACCGGAGGTCTGGTCCGCGGTGGGCCGTTGCGTCGCTGAATTTCATCGCGCCGCGGTCTTTCACGCGGACCTCACCGCCCACAACCTGCAGATCGATACAGCGGACAGAATCTTCCTGCTGGATTTCGACCGGGGGCGGATCCGTACCGATGGCAGCCACTGGCGGCAATCGAACCTGGCGCGCCTGCAACGGTCGCTGGCCAAAATCAGCCAGGACGGTGCCATCCAGTTCAGCCCCCGCGAATGGCGCTGGCTGCTCGATGGCTACGACGGCATCAGGGTCCGGTAGGGTCCCGGCTGGATCTCGAGCGCGTCGGCCAGGCTGCTGCGCTGCACATCCTGGCAGCGCCGCACTTGAAACAGTCCGGTGGTGGTCCCATACAATGCTGCCATCCCCTCTGTCCGGAGATGCATCTTGAAGCGGATCTTCCTGTTCCTGGCCACGAATATCGCCGTCCTCGCCGTACTGTCGGTGTCCATGCGCCTGCTCGGCGTCGACCAGTACATGGCCAGCACCGGTCAGGATCCGGTGGGCCTGTTGATCTTCGCCGCTATCCTCGGCTTCGGCGGCTCGCTGATCT
>JBDSWH010000139.1:0-5678 GCA_039926785.1 Gammaproteobacteria bacterium | reverse complement strand
AATGCTGATCTACGCGACCCGCGAGGGTACACGGGGGGTGCTGGCAACGGTCAGTGCCAACGGCCGGATCAAGCAGCGCATTTCGGTCCTCGAGGGCGATGTCCGGGAGCCGGCCTGGTCGCCCTATCCGGCTAACTAGAGCCGGCTAACTAGAGCCGGCTGATCGTTACGACCCGTATTTTATTAAAGACTGGTTTCAGGAGTTGATGCGCATGAAGAAGTTCCAGACCCTTGCCGCCGTGTTGGTTGTCGCCCTGGTGACTGCCTGCGCCGGCCCCTCCAAGTCCACCACCGACGACGCTGCCGCGGGTACCGCGGAGAACAGTGGTGCCGCCTCGTCGGGGGTGGGTGACAGTGGCATGGGCCAGGGCGGGGCCATGGGCGATACGGCCGGCGGCAGCGCACTTGGCGGTCCGGGTGCCTCCCAGGAAAATCGCATCATCTACTTCGATCTCGACCGGTTCGACATCAAGCCCGAATACAACGAAATCCTGAAGGCCCACGCCCGGTACCTGTCGGGCAATTCGTCGGCCCGGGTGCGGCTCGAAGGCCATGGTGACGAGCGTGGCAGCCGCGAGTACAACATCGGCCTCGGCGAGAAGCGTGCGCAGGCCGTGCGCAACGTGCTGCTACTCCAGGGCGCAGTCTCCGATCAGATCAATACGGTGAGCTTCGGTGAGGAACGGCCCGCGGTGATCGGCAGCGACGAGGAAGCCTGGTCACTGAACCGCCGCGTCGAGATCGTCTACGGCCAATAGCGGCACCCATCACGTGGCATCCATGCGCTGGTTTCACCATTCGACACGGGCTTGCGTGCTCCTGCCGCTGCTGCTGGCCTCGGGTTGCGCTCTCCTCGCGCCGCCGGAGGAGGACCCGCTGTACATCCGGCAAACGGATCTGGATGCCCGGGTCGCCCGTGTCGAGCGGGTGATCGACAGCGAGGGGCTGGTGAACCTGCTGAAGCAGATCGAACAACTGCAGAAGGAGAACCAGGGGCTTCGCGAACAGGTCGATCAGTTGCAGTTCAAGCTCGACCAGGCCGGAACCGCCCAGAAGCAGCAGTACCTCGACATGGACCAGCGACTGCAAAACCTGGAAAAGTCCCTGGGCGACCGGCAGCCCCCCAGTAGCGATGCGCGCAGCGTGCTTGATGGTGGCCAGCTGCGTCCGGGCCAATTACCGGTGCCGGGTGGCACGGATCGGGCCAACTATCAGGCCGCCTTCGAACTCCTCAAGCAGGGCCGGTACAAGGAGGCGAGTGCGGCGCTGACCCAGTTCATGATTGCCTTCCCGGACAGCTCGTTGTCCGACAACGCCCAGTACTGGCTGGCCGAGACTCACTATGTCAGCCAGAGCTACGACAAGGCCCTGCCGGCCTTTACCCTGGTGGTGGACAAGTACCCGAAGTCGCGCAAGATCCCGGATGCGCTGCTGAAGATCGGCTACTGCAATTACGAGCTCAAGCGCTTCGATGCCGCGCGCAAGTCCCTGCAGTCCGTGGTGTCGAGCTACCCGGAAACCACCGCGGCCCGTCTGGCGGGCCAGCGGCTCGAGCGGATGACCAGCGAAGGCCTGTAGCGCGCCGCGCGCGGCCTTTCACGCGAACATTCACGCGACCCTCGAAGCGACTTGGCCTGCCCTTGCCCGCACTCCGCATCACCGAGATCTTCCACTCGCTCCAGGGCGAGTCCCGTCCCACGGGCTGTCCCACGGCGTTCGTGCGGCTCACCGGCTGTCCCCTGCGGTGCACGTATTGCGACACTGCGTACGCGTTTCATGGTGGCCAGCGTCTCGACCTCCCGGACATCCTCGCACAGGTGGCGGAATTCCAGGTGAAGCACGTCTGCGTGACGGGCGGGGAGCCGCTGGCCCAGCCGGCCTGTCACGACCTTCTGACGGCCCTGTGCGACGGCGGCTACCGGGTCTCCCTCGAGACCAGTGGCGCCCTCGACATCGCCGGTGTGGACCGGCGCGTCACGGTGGTCCTCGACCTGAAGACGCCCGCTTCCGGTGAGGCCGGCCGAAACCTTTGGCCCAACCTGGCGTGCCTGAAGCCCGAGGACCAGGTGAAGTTCGTCATCTGTGACCGGGCCGACTACGAGTGGGCCTGTGCCGCCCTGCGCGAGCACGGCCTGGCCGACCGCTGCGAGGTCCTGTTCTCTCCCGCGTGGGAACGGCAGCCGGCTCGGGAACTGGCGGAATGGATTCTCGCGGACCGCCTGCCCGTCCGTTTCCAGGTACAGCTCCACAAGTACCTGTGGGGCGACGTGGCGGGACATTGAGTTCGGTGGACCGATATGGGTAAGGCGGCCGCACGTGCGGTGGTCCTGCTGTCCGGGGGAATGGATTCGGCCACCTGCCTGGCGATTGCCCGGCACGACGGGTTCGAGTGCCACGCGTTGAGCTTCGACTATGGCCAGCGGCACCGGGCGGAGCTGGATGCCGCGGCGACGCTGGCGGCGCAGCTGGGCGCGGCCTCGCACCGGACTCTCACCATCGGTCTCGGCGCCTTTGGCGGCTCCGCGCTGACGGACGAAAGCCTTGCCGTGCCCACGCACACCGCTGACGGGGCTATCCCGATTACCTACGTTCCGGCCCGCAATACCGTCTTCCTGGCCTTTGCGCTCGGTCTTGCCGAGGTCCTGGACGCGGACCGGATCTACGCGGGGATGAACGCCGTAGATTACTCGGGCTATCCGGACTGCCGGCCGGCCTACATGGAGGCCTTCCAGCAACTGGCGAACCTCGCCACGAAACGTGGCGTGGAGGGCAGGACCATCGTGCTGCACACGCCCTTGCTCCGCATGACAAAGGCGGAAATCGTCCAGGCCGGGGGCGGTTTGGGAGTGAATTTTGCGGCGACCGTCTCCTGTTACATGGCTACACCGGAGGGCGGGGCTTGCGGAAACTGTGATGCCTGCCGCCTGCGCAGCGCCGGATTTTCCGTGGCCGGCGTGGCGGATCCCACTCGGTACCGCTAAAATTCCCGAAACCCGCACTCGCGATCAATTAAGGAATCCTCATCCACACCACCTTGCCCTGCATGGGGATTTGTCACGGGCCGTTAGCTCAGTTGGTAGAGCATCGGACTTTTAATCCGTTGGTCGATGGTTCAAATCCATCACGGCCCACCATATGACACCCCGGCAGTTCTCCCTCCACGTCCAGCCCCGGTTGCCCGAGCGCATTGCCCGGCTCAATGATCTGGCGTCCAACCTCTGGTTCAGCTGGCACCGCCCCACGCGCAACCTGTTCGAGATTCTCGACCGGGAGCTGTGGTGGCGTACCGGGCGGAATCCCCGGGTCTTTCTCCGCTGCGTAGACCAGTCGGTGCTGGAGATGGCGGCGGCCAACGACACCTTCCTGGCGGCTTACCGGCGGGCGCTGGCCGAGTTCGATGCCTACCTGGAACAGCGCACGGCGGGGTACCGACCGGCCCGCCTGGCTGCCGACGACCTGATTGCCTACTTCTGCGCGGAATTTGGGTATCACGAGAGCTTTCCCATCTACTCCGGCGGCCTCGGGATACTGGCCGGTGACCACTGCAAGACCGCCAGCGACCTCGGGCTGCCGTTCGTGGCGGTCGGCCTGCTGTACCGGCAGGGGTACTTCAACCAGCGGATCAACGAGCACGGCCAGCAGATCGCGGAGTACAGCTACATCCAGGCCGAGGACGCGCCGGTCCAGCCAGCCCTGGATCCCGCCGGCAATGAGGTCATCGTCACCTGCGACCTCGCGGGCCGCCCGGTTGCCGTCAAGGCGTGGCGGGCGCAGGTGGGCCGGATTCCGGTCTTCCTGCTCGACACGGACCTGCCGCAGAACGAACAGGCCGACCGGCGTATCACGCGCCAGCTCTATGGCGGCGACAATCAGATCAGGCTCCAGCAGGAGATTATTCTGGGCATTGCCGGCGTGCGGGCCCTGCGTGCGGCCGGCATCGCTCCCCGGGTGTGGCACATCAACGAGGGCCACGCGGCGTTCCAGATCGTAGAACGGCTCCGGGAACTGGTTGCCAGTGGCATCGAATTTGCGGCAGCGGTCGAGGCCGTGGCGGCCTGTACGGTGTTCACGACACACACCCCCGTCTCGGCGGGTCACGATGTCTTCGACCGGGGTGTCGTGCTGGACTACTTCCGGAAGCTCGTTGGCGAGCTTGGAGTGGGCGAGGGCGGCTTCCTGCAGCTGGGGTCGGATGGTGGGCCCGAATCCGGCTTCAACATGACCCGGCTGGCATTGACCGGGTCCCGTCATGTTAATGCCGTTAGCCGACTTCACCGGCACGTCACGGCAGAGATCTGTGCGCCCAACTGGCCGGAGATTCCTGCCACCGAGAATCCCATTGGCTTCGTCACCAACGGCGTGCACGTGCCCACCTTCATGCAGACCGAGTGGGCGGACCTGCTGGAGCAGAATCTCGGGCCGTCCTGGCGCTACCAGCTGACCGACAAGGACCTGTCGAAGAAGATCGATGACATTCCCGACGGTCGCTTCTGGTACGTCGGGCAGCAGGTCAAGATGGCGATGCTCGCCGGCCTGCGGGACCGGTTGCGGCGTCAACACTCCCGCAACCAGCTGTCAGAAGCCCACACCCACCGGCTCCTGAAGTATCTGGATCCTGAGCGGCCGGACGTCCTGACCATCGGGTTCGGCCGCCGCTTCGCCACCTACAAGCGGGCGACGCTCCTGCTGCAAGACCTGGGCTGGCTCCGGGATATCGTCGACCGGGACGAGCGGCCCGTGGTGTTCATTTTCGCCGGCAAGGCCCATCCCGCGGATCGCCCGGCCCAGCAGCTCATGCAGGAGCTCCATCGCGTCGGCAATTTGCCGGAGTTTGCGGGCAAGCTGTTGCTGGTCGAGGGCTACGACATGGGGCTGGGGCGGTTGCTGACCTCCGGCGTCGACGTCTGGCTGAACACGCCCGTCCATCCCATGGAGGCCAGCGGCACGTCGGGCATGAAGGCGGCCGTTAACGGCAAGATCAATGTCAGCGTGCTGGATGGCTGGTGGGCGGAGGCCTACGACGGGCAGAACGGGTGGGCAATCCCGCCGTCGACCCACACCAGCGATCCGGCCGAACGGGACCGGCAGGACGCCAGCACGCTCTACGAGATCCTCCAGGACGAGGTGATCCCGCTCTACTACGCCCGCGACGAACGCCTTGGCTATTCGCCGGGCTGGGTGCGCAAGTGCAAGCGCTCGATGGCGACCATCCTGCCCCGGTTCAACATGAACCGGGTGGTCCACGACTACGCGGCGCTGTTCTACGGTCCCGCCGCGCGCCGGGGGCAGGAGCTGGCGAACAATGGCTATGCGGTGGCCCGCGACCTGGCCCAGTGGAAACGCCAGGTTCGCGCGGCCTGGCCGGGCGTTGCGTTGCGCCTGGTGGGCACGCCCGGCAATCGGATCGACTTCAACGGCAGCGTCACGCTCGAGGTGGATGTGACCCTGAACGGCCTGCAACCCGGCGACATCCGGCTGGAATGCGTGGTGTCACGGGAGCTGTGTTCTGACCTGACCGTGCCCGTCCGCCAGTATGCCGAGCGTGGCGGCGGTGAGTCGGGCCTGCGCCTCGTGGGCAATGGCCATGTGTTCGAGCAGGACTTTACCGCGGCAGGACCTGCCGGGTCGGATGGCGCTCACCGGTACCGGGTGGAATTGCGGCCGCCCTGGTGTGGTGC
>JBDSWH010000138.1:0-4210 GCA_039926785.1 Gammaproteobacteria bacterium | reverse complement strand
GGGTCGGTACGGGGGTGGTAGGGTCCGCTGAGCAGGTCCACAGCGCCTCGCCGGCCGTCGCCGCTCTGGCTTGGGTGATGATTCTCCTCGCGCCCGCGGCCGCGGGCGCCGTGTGGCGGGGAGAGCCGCTGGAGCAGCTCATCCTGAGCCTTCGCCAGGAGGGCCTTCCGGTACTCTACAGTTCCGACCTGGTGCAGCCGGGAATGCGTGTCGCCGCGGAACCCGCCGGGGAGACTCCCCTCAGCAAGCTTGCAGCGGCGTTGCAGCCCTTTGGTCTTGGCGTTCGGGCGGGTCCCTACGGCAGCGTTCTGGTGGTCCGGACCCGGGTACCCGCCACCGGGAGCCTGGAGCCGGTCGCTGTAGCGGCGGGACCGACCTCAGTGCCCGAACTGATCGTCACGACCAGCCGGTACGAGATGCTGCGTGAGCCCGCGGCCCCTTCAGTTGCTCTGGCAAACACCGATTTGGAGCGACTGCCGGATCTCGGCGACGACCCGCTGCGCGCCGTCGGTCGATTACCCGGTACGGCAACCAACGGCCTCTCTTCCAAGGCCAACCTCCGGGGAGGCGCTGCGGACGAAACACTGGTGACCTTCGACGATCTGCGGTTGTTCAATCCCTTTCATCTGAAGGATTTCCAGTCGATCTTCAGCGCGATCGATCCCGCAGTGATCGGGGGCCTCAACGTCTACACGGGCGCCTTTCCGGCGGCCTACGGCGATCGGCTGAGCGGCGTGGTCGCCATCGAGCCCTTTGAACCCACGGGAGACGGCTACCGCGCCCTGGCGGTCAGCCTGTTCAACGCGGCTGGCCTTGTCGCGGGCGGCTGGAATGGCGGGCAAGGCACCTGGCTCGTGTCCGCCCGCCGCGGCAACCTGGACCTCGTTCTGGACCTGGCCAGCCAGGATGTTGGCAAGCCCCGCTACTCGGATTTGCGCAGTCAGGTGGCGTGGGAGTTCTCGGAGCGGTTCAAGCTGTCCGCAAACGCGCTGGTCTTTGACGACAATATCTCCCTTTCCGACAACGGCGGGGAAGAGCAGGCTACCGCCAGGTATCACGACAGCTACCTGTGGCTGCGCGCGGACGCCCGTCCGACGGACAAGCTCGAGGGTTACACGCTCTTGTCCTATACGACGCTGAGGGCCGACCGGACGGGCACCAACGAGCAGCCCGGTGTTTCCACCGGTTTTCTCGACGAGCACAGGTCGGCAGAGATCGCCGGGATGGCTACCCGGTGGTCGCTTTTCGCAAGAGACGTTGTGCGACTGGATTTCGGCGGGGAGGTGCGTATTGCCAGTGCCGGCTACGCCTACAGGGACGAGGTTGATTTCGACATCCTGTTCGACACGCCCGGCGTACCCACCGAGAGTTCACGTGCGCGAAACATCGCGCTGGACCCGGACGGCGAATACTACGCCGCCTTTCTGCATGCCCGCATCGACCTGTCGCGAGAGTGGGCGACGGAACTCGGCCTGCGCTGGGACCGTTCCACGCTGGGGTCCTCTTCGGGCAACCTGAGTCCCCGGGTGAGTCTCCTGTATGCGCCAACTGAGGGGACACAGCTGCGTGCCAGCTGGGGCCAGTACTGGCAGTCCCAGGGTATCGATGAACTCGCGGTCAACGACGGCGAGACCACTTTCGCAACGCCCGAACGGGCCGACCAGTTCGTGCTGGGACTTGAGCAGGCGCTCTCATCGGCAGCCAGCCTGCGCATTGAGGCTTACACCAAGGACTACCGGAATCCGCGGGACCGTTACGAGAGCCTTCTGAACAGCTTCACCCTGTCCCCTGAACTGAAGCCGGACCGCATCCGGGTCTCCGCCGAATCGGCGGCGGCACGCGGCGTGGAGGTGTCGATCCGCTACCGTGACCGGGGTGGACTGGGCTGGTGGGGAAGCTACAGCTGGTCGAGCGCACGGGACACCATCGACGGTGTCGAGTACCGGCGGAGCTGGGACCAGAGTGACGCACTCAGCGCCGGCATCCTGTGGACATCCGGGCCCTGGGACTTGAGTGCCGCCGCAAACTACCGTACGGGCTGGCCGACGACGGCAGCGGCCGTCGAGGAAGATGGCCCGGATGATCTGGTCGCAACGGGGCCCCGGAATGCGGAGCGCCTGGGCAACTATGCGACCCTCGATCTGCGGGCAGCCCGGCGCTTCACGACACGCGCAGGCCTCGTGTCCGTGTTCTTCGAAATCTCCAATGCCCTGAACCGGGCGAACGAATGTTGCGTGGACTACGGGATCGACGTCGGCGACACCGACGAGTTCATCCTGGAGACAGAGCAGAACCTGCCGCTGCTTCCATCCCTGGGCGTTTCGTGGCAGTTTTGACGACTCTCCCGCGCCAAGGAACCCTCATGTCCACACGCCGTGATTTCGTGTCGTCCTTCGCCACTGTGGGCGCCGTTGGGGCCGCCGCCATGGCCTTCGGCACCCCCAACTCTGCAAAGGCCGACACGCCGGCCGCCTTCGGCAACGGCCGGGGCCATGCCATTGAGGGGCCCTACCTGGACCTGCGGACCGGCAAGGGCAACCAGCTGGCCTTCGCCCGGATGCAGGGCGACCTGGACTTCGGGAAGCCCAAGCGCGGCTGGTACAAGGGTTACGTTTCGGCGGTCCGGCCGGACAAGAAGCTGGAGGACCTGTTCGGCTTCGAGGGCTTCGGCGCAGTCAAGCTCGAAAAGATGCCGGACGGGTCGATCCGCCGCATCCTGCGCGAGGTTGGCCTGTACACCGATCTGAAGTCCGGCGACGTGCTCGAGGAGTGGTACAACCCCTACATCGACGAGCGCGTCCGCGTCGTACCCGTGGCAAACGATCCATTCAACTACGTGATCGAGGAGAACTTTCCGGAGCCACCGAAGTTCGGTGGCCTGAACACCGAGAAGCCACCCCGGGTGCCGTTCATCCTGCCCTGGCAGCAGCGCGGCGGCCGGCTGGACATGGAGATCCACATCCACCTCCTCTACCCGAACGCGCTGAAGCCGGAGGAGTGGCCCCGGGAGTCGTCGGGGAAATTCGTGCGCGTCTCCGAGTTTTTCGCCCACCATGTCAGTGCCGCCGACATGCAGAACCCAAAGCTCACCAAGCTGCCGATGCACGGCGTCTGGAACCGAGTCACACCCTGGCTGCCCTGGATGCTGATGGGCCAGGCGGCGGGTCACTGCCAGTACGCCTGCTTCATGGGTTCCGGCGAGCCGCTCGAGGAAATCTTCTCGCGGAAGGTGCTGGACTACATCGAGAAGAATTTCCTCAAATACCTGGAGCCACCGGCCCAGTGGTCCGACATCAGCCTGTCGAGCCTCGAGAACTACGCGCGGGAGCAGAAGCCGGCACCGGCCAAGGGCGCTACGCCGTAGGAGCCCTTCCTCCCGGCTCCGCTCCGCTGGTAAGCACTTCCGCAAAGGCGTGATTCACATCCCGATGTCCCGCCTCGTCGGTACGGACGGCGATGACGACATCGTGCAATCGGGCATCGGCCGGCAGCTTCCAGTAGTCGATGGCGATCGCCGGAGCGGGCACGTTCTCGGTGCGGCCGCTGTCGATCTCCGCAAGGAATTCCGTGTAGCTGAGCACGGCTTCCTCCTCGAAATACCCGACCATCCGGTGAGCGGTCCGGGCGCTGATGACATAGAGCAGGACAAAGTAGCCGAAGAACACGCCCTGGGCGACGATCAGCAGGAGTCTCTCGAACGTGGTCGGCCTGTAGAGCGCCACAAACGTCATGAGGTGCATGCGCTCGTTCTCGGCCTCGTCGAGCAGCGTCTTGATCCAGCCGCCGTCGTCGCCCATCCGCCGCAGGCTGCGCAGGTGGTTCAGCATGCCGCCGACCATGCCGGGGACGGCTGCAATGGTTTCCAGGACGACAGCGCGGTGGCCGTAGCGACTTACAAAGAAGGCGTCGGCGAGGCCGCGAAAGAGCTTGGTCATGGCCAGCGCCGCACGATCGGAAGCGCCGTGCGGAATATGATGCCGACGGAGCTCAGTAGACATGCTGTTGTACCGTTGCGGAGCTCGTAGCTCGGAGGGCGGCTCCGGACGATGGCGTCAGCCGCCGGCCTTCAGCAGCGCGAAGAACTCCCGGCGCGACCGGGGTCCGTAGGTCAGGAAGGTCGGGTCCGGGCGCTCGAGGTTGGCGGCTTTCGCCCGATCCATGCTGTCCGCAAGGAATTCCGTGTAGCTGAGCACGGCTTCCTCCTCGAAAT
>JBDSWH010000137.1:0-8355 GCA_039926785.1 Gammaproteobacteria bacterium | reverse complement strand
GGCGATGTCCCAGGACTCGAGCGCCTGGCCGGCGAAGGTTTCCAGTTCGCGGAGTTCCCGCCGGGCGGCCTCGCGGGAAAAACGGAGCAGCTCGATCAGGAAGTCCCGCACTTCGGTCACGGACTTCTACGCCCGTTCGACCAAGCGCTCCGGGGCCTGGATGGACCAGTGCCTCAACCGGCTCCGCGACGACACCGGCCTGCAGGTGCCGGTGGCGCACCTCGTGTGCAATTTCTCCCTGCCCACGGCCGAAGCGCCCACCCTGATCACCCACGACGAGATGGTCACGGTCTTCCACGAGATGGGGCATGTCCTGCATCACCTGCTCACGCGCATCGACTACCCCAGCGTCGGCGGCATCAATGGAGTGCCCTGGGATGCGGTGGAGCTGCCGAGCCAGTTCATGGAGACCTTCGCCTGGGAGCCCGAGGTGGTGGCGCTGTGCTCGGGCCACTACCGGACGGGCGAGGCGCTACCGGCGTCGCTCCTGAAGTCGCTTCGGGAATCGAAGAATTTCCAGTCCGCGCTGCAGATGGTGCGCCAGCTGGAGTTCGCCCTCTTCGACCTGCGCATCCACGCCGAGTACGACCCCGCGACCGGTTCGCGGGCGATGGATATCCTGGCCGAAGTCCGGGACGCGGTATCCGTGGTCCGGCACCGGTCGTGGAACCGGTTCGCCCACGCCTTCACGCACATCTTCGGCGGCGGCTACGCGGCCGGTTACTACAGCTACAAGTGGGCAGAAGTGCTGGCTGCCGACGCCTTCGCGGCGTTCGAGGAAGCGGGGCTGTTCAACGCGGACCTCGCCCGGCGCTTCCGAGAGAACGTGCTGGAGATCGGGGGTTCGCGGGACATCGGGGAGGCGTTTGTGGCCTTTCGCGGCCGGCCCGCCGATGTAAATGCACTACTCAAGCAGTCGGGCATCAGCGGGTGAAGCTGGCGTCCTGGAACGTCAATTCCATACGGCAGCGCCTGGTCCACGTGGCCAACTGGGTCAACGGCCACGAGCCGGACGTGCTGGCCCTGCAGGAGATCAAGACCGAGGCCGGCACGTTCCCGCTCGCGGAGCTCACGGCCACCGGATACCGCTGCGTCCTTGACGGGCAGAAGGCTTACAACGGCGTCGCCCTGCTCTCCCGGGACGAACCCGTCGACGTGTCGACGGGCATCCCCGATTTCGCCGACGAGCAACGCCGCGTCATAGCGGCTACCTATGGCGATACGCGGGTGATCAATGTCTACGTGCCGAACGGCCAAAGCGTCGGCTCCGACAAGTTCCGCTACAAGCTGGACTGGCTGGATGCCCTGGCCGGCTACCTGGCGACGGAACTGAAACGCCACGAGCACCTCGCCATCGTCGGTGACTTCAACATCGCGCCGGAGGACCGGGACGTGCACGACCCGGAACAGTGGCGCGACAAGGTTTTGTGTAGCGGTCCGGAGCGGGACCGCCTGCAGTCGCTGCTGAAGCTGGGCCTCGTCGACACCTTCCGGCTCTTCGACCAGCCGGAAAAGTCGTTCTCCTGGTGGGACTACCGGATGATGGGCTTTCGCCGGAACCACGGTCTGCGGATCGACCTGATCCTGGCATCCAGTACGCTGGCCACCCGCTGCTCCGGCGCGTCAATCGACGTCGCGCCGCGCAAGCTCGACAAGCCGTCGGACCACGCCCCCGTCGTCGCACTCCTGTAGGAAAATAGAAAAATGGGGACATGCCTAATTGCGCAGCGCGCAATTAGGCATGTCCCCATTTCTTCAGGACGACGAGCACGAGGAGCATCGCCATGGCCGTGAGCAGCCCGGCGGCGAAGAACGAGGCGCCCGGAAACTGCACGGGCGCCGCCGGCGACGTGAAGTAGCTGAACAGGCCGGTCATCACGACCGGCGCGATGCAGGCGGTGATGCTGCGCACGCTGGAGATCGCGCCCTGAAGCTCGCCCTGCTGGTTGGCAGGCACCTGACGGGAGAGTAGTGCGTTGACGGCGATGCTGGCGATGGTGCCGAAGGCGAAGGGGACGATCCAGAAGTACATCATCCAGCCCGCTGTCGCGAAGGCGTAGCCCAAGAAGCTGAGCGAGAACAGCGCAAAGCCAGCCAGCATGGCGCGATGCTCGCCGAGCCGCTTCACGACCGGCCCCACGGCCAGTCCCTGGACCAGCGCGGCGCAGACGCCGACGAAACTCATCGACAGGCCGATGTCCCGGGGCGTCCAGTTGAACTTGGCCATCGTCACGTAGGTCCAGGTGGACGGATTGGCGTCGTGGGCAATGTGGTAGAGGAACACGGCACCGAGGAGGCCCACCACCAGCGGGTAGTGGCGCATCTGCCGGAAAGCGCCGACAGGGTTGGCCCGCTTCAGCGAGAAGGGCCGCCGGTTCGCCGGGGCCAAGCTCTCCGGCAGCGCGAAGTAGCCATACACCACGTTGGCGGCGGCCAGCCCCGCCGCCACGAAAAAGGGCAGCCGCGAGTCAGCGTCGCCCAGCAGGCCGCCGATGGCGGGGCCGACCACGAAGCCGAGTCCCCAGGCCGCACCCATCAGGCCGAAGCTCTTCGCCCGGTCCTCCGGCGTGCTCAGGTCCGCCACGTAGGCGCTGGCCACCGAATAGGTGGCGCTGAATACCCCGGACAGGGCCCGGCCGAAAAACAGCCAGCCCACCGTCGTGGCGAGTCCCATGACGACGAAGTCCGCCGAGAACGCTGCCAGCGAACCCAGCAGCACGGGCCGGCGGCCGAAGTGGTCGCTCAGGTTGCCCAGCACCGGTGCGCTGACGAACTGGAGTGCCGAGAACAGGAACATCAGCCAGCCGCCATAGAGGGCGGCCGTGCTGAGCGAACCGTCCAGCAGCTCCATGAGGAGGCGCGGCAGCACCGGGATGATGATGCCGAAGCCGGCCGTGTCGATGAAGATGGTGACGAGTACGAAGAACAGCGCGCGGCCCGGCGCTACCGTCATGCGACGTCGACCTGCACCTGGTTGCCCGCCACCCGCGCGGGGAACGTCTGTAGATTCTTCTCCCCACGGACGGCGTTGAGCACATTTACCAGCCCCGGCGGCCAGTTGGCCCAGTCGATGACCTCGCCGGTGCGGATGTCGAACCGAGCCCGGTGGAAGGGGCACTGAACTTTGCACCCGTCCACGATCTTGCCCTTCGCGAGGGGCGCGAACAGGTGGGTGCAGCTCGCCTGGGTGGCGAAAAAGCCGTCGTCCAGGTGGTAGACAACCAGCTTCGTGCTGCCCGCCGTGAACGGGCGGAGCTGGCCAACGGGAAGTTCATCAACGCGGCACACGGTGTAGGTCGTCATGAGCGGGTTCCTCCGGCCGGTTGCTGCAATTGCAGGGACCGGCATGGTAGCGGATTCGCCGGAAAACCCTCTGCTAGACTCGGGTGACCCTTGGAGGTCACTACCATGTCGCGCTTGTGGCTGACTCTGTTCCTGACGCTATCCGTGGCGCTGTCGACCGCCGTAACGGGCTGCAGCCCCGGCGCGAAGCAAGGCGCGGGTCACGGCGCCAAGGCCGGCGCGGTCGGCGGCCTGGTTGCCGGCGCCGTGGGCAGCATCTTCTGGGGCGGCGGCGCTGTGAACAATGCCCTGCGCGCCGGGGCGGTCGGCGCCGCCTCGGGTGCCGCCGTGGGGGCCATGAATGGCGCCGAGCGGGACAAGCGGCAATCCGCACCGTCGGCCCCCCCGACTGCGGGATCGGCAACTGGCGGGCTGTCCGCCGCCGACAGGGAACTCAAGGCGAAGATGGGCGACCTCAATTTTGCCGCCGGCGAGGAACTCGCCCACTGCCGCCATGTCAGCGCCATCAGCCGCGCCGAGAAAGCCTATGCCAGCGAAACGGATCCAAAGCGCCGGAGCTATGCCCTGCTGATCCAGGCGATGGCCGCGGAGGAGTCGGGCAACGCGCGCAAGGCCAGCGCGGTCTACAGTCAGTGGGGACAGTTTGATCCGGCACGGGCGGACGCAGCGAAGACCCGCAACGAGGCTCTCGACGGTCTCCTCAAGCTCCAGAAGATCCGGCAGGACAATGGCCTGCCACCGCTCTGCACATGAGTGCCATCGACACGCTCATCCGCCCGCGGGAACGGGACTTGGGCGGGTTCGCCGTCCACCGGGTGCTGCCCGCCGGTCCGGGCCAGATGGTAGGCCCGTTCATCTTCTTCGATGCGATGGGGCCCACCACCTTCACCCCCGGCGCCGGCGTGGACGTGAGGCCTCACCCTCATATAGGCCTCGCCACCGTCACCTGGCTGTTCGAGGGCGAGTTGCTGCACCGGGACAGCCTGGGCTTCACCCAGCTGATCAGGCCCGGTGAAGTGAACTGGATGACGGCAGGCCGCGGCATCGCGCATTCGGAGCGCACACCGCTGGAGAACCGGCGGCGTCCGTCGCGCCTGCACGGCATCCAGTCCTGGGTCGCACTGCCCAAGCAAGCCGAGGAAACCGCGCCCGAATTTCACCACTACGACGCGGGGCAACTGCCGGAACTGAACCGGGGCGGCGCTCGGCTGCGGCTCATCGCCGGCAGCCTGGCCGGCCTGACGTCGCCGGTTCGAACGTTCTCGGCCATGGGTTACGGCGTGCTGGAGCTCGACGCCGGCGCGAGCTTCGCGCTGCCCGCCGAACACGAGGAGCGGGCGGTGTACCTGGTGGATGGGGAGCTCGCGGTCGACGGCGAGCCGATACCCGCGGGCGCCTGCGCGACGCTGCTGCCCGGGCGCTCGCTGGAATTGCGGGCTGCGACGCCCGTCCGGTGCATGGTGCTGGGCGGCGAGTCGGCCGACGCGCCGCGACACATCTGGTGGAACTTCGTGTCCAGCTCCGAGGCTCGCATCGAGCGGGCCCGGCAGGATTGGCGCCTCGGCCGCTTCACGCCCGTGCCGGGCGAGTCGGAATCCATTCCGCTGCCGGAATACTGAACGCCACGACTGGCGCGCAAATCTGCTGAAAAAGCCCGGTTTTCGCGTTTGAGGCCGCGGGGAGTGCGTGCAAGAATCTCCCCCGTGACTGCTCCCGCCGAATTCCAGTTCAATCCCCGCGTCCGCCGCAACGAGTACGACGTGACGAACACCGTCCGCGTCAGTTCGGTGGACGAGGTGCGCAACGCCTGCCAGGACGTCTTCCAGCTCGGCTGGCCCGGCGCGGCCTTTGACCAGCTCTGGCTGGCCTTCCACGATTTTCGGCGACTGTTCCGTGGGCAGGCAGACGGTTACGTGGGTTGCGACACGCTCTATCACGACCAGCAGCATTCGCTGGACGTCACCCTGGCCATGGCCCGCCTGCTGGCCGGTTACGAGCAGACCGCCCGGGAGCCGGACCGGCTCGGGCACGAGCGGGCGGTCGCCGGCCTGGTGTGCGCCCTGTTCCACGATTCGGGGTACATCCGGCGGGTGGGCGACCGGCACCGGAACGGGGCCGAGTTCACGCCGCACCACATTGCGCGCAGCGCCGATTTCCTCACGGACTACCTGCCGCGCATCGGGCTGGGCCACTGGGTACCGGTGGCACGGCAGGTGGTGCATTTCACCGGCTACGAGATCAGCCTGGATGACCTCGAGCTGGAGGATCCGCGCGACAGCACGGTCGGGCACCTGTTGGGCACGGCGGACATGCTGGCCCAGATGGCCGACCGCTGTTACCTGGAGAAGTGCCGGGATCGCCTGTACGGCGAGTTCGTGCTTGCGGGCATCGCGGTCGAGCAGAAATCCGCCCGGGAACGCATCGTGCGCTACGCCTCCGGCTCGGACCTCCTGCGACAGACGCCCGACTTCTGGGAACACTCTGCCCGGGCGCGGCTCGAGAACAGCTTCAACCGGGTCTACCGGAACGTGGAGCCCCTGTTCGGCGGGCAGAATCCGTACCTGCTCGCCATCGAGCACAACCTGAATTACCTGGGGCAGGTCCTCGCGACGGGCGACACCGGCAGCCTCCGCCGCCGGCCGCCGGTCTTCACGGTGCTATCGAATCCTGCCGAATCCGTGGGCGCGCTGGTCAGCCGGCAGCTCGCCAACCTGAACGCCCCGGCCGCGTCGCTGGGGCTGTAGTCGCGGCTGAAGCCGCTCCTACGCAGGATTAGCGGAGCGCCGGGACGACCCGCTCCCCGATCATCTTCAGGGACTCCATCGGGTTGTCGTGCAGGCGAAGCGCGATCTCTGTCTGTCCGGCCTTGGCGAACTTCCGGAAGCGCTCGATCTCCCGGTCCACGTCGCCGCTGCCGCCGGTGGAGGTCAGGCCCTCGCAGAGCCGGTTGCAAAGCTCCTCGGGCACGCCCTTCACGTCTCCGGTGCGGTCAAACCAGGCCGCCACGAACTTGTCGAAGTTCTTCACCACCATCTGCACCTCATCGGGTGACAGCCAGAGCTTGATGAGGTCCCCGTCCAGCTTCCGGGCGCGCCAGGCCAGTTCGCGGCGGGACTCCCGATAGGCTTCGTCCCGGTCATGCTTCATGTGCCAGGCCCAGAAGCCGTTCACCCGGAGGGGCTGCATGCCGGGCTCGCGCTTTGCCTCACCGACCCGCACCTGCTCCATGGCGGGCTCGATGATCTCGGTGGGTGTGCAGCCGATGAACACGCCGTCGGCCACCCGGGCCTCCATGCGCATCATCATGTGGCGGTAGGCCGTGCCGTAGACACAAGGGGGCGGTGCCTTGAGCCACTCGTAGGCGCAGGGGTAGGTGACGTTGAATTCCTCGCCCTTGTAGCCGTCCTTCTTGAGCTTCCCGGTGCCCGCGGCAATGACGATCTCAAGGGCTTCCCGCACCGCTACCACGATCTTCTGCGGCTTGTGCAGGGCCATGGCGTCCAGATTGCCCTCGCCGGCTCCGATGGCAGCCATGGCTCGTCCGCCGGACAGCTCGTTGAGGCTGAGCAGCGCGTTGGCGATCTTCAGCGGGTGCATCTCGAAGGGGCTGACGGCCAGCGCGCCCATCTTCAGCCGCTTCGTGGCCTGGGCCACCGGCACCAGGCTGATGAAGGGGTCCCAGTGGGCGAAATAGTTGGAGGTCCAGAGGGCCCGGATGCCGTACTTCTCCGCGACGGTGGCCAATTCCACCAGCTGGGCGGTGCCCAGATCCGGCTCGAGAATGATGTCGACTTCCACGCGGTCTTCTCCTGTCGGGCGAGGGTGGCTCAACGAGTAGCCATGGTATTGCCACCTACTTGACAGTAGATCGACACAACCAGCTAAACCCGCCAATTATCAAGGTCTTCGGACTGCGCGCATTGTAGCCGAATTTGGGGACATGCTTAATTTGGCAGTGCGTAGAACGGTGTCGATGGTAATGCCGTGGTGCTAGTGCGCTGCCAAATTAGGCATGTCCCCTATTCCTTCGGTGCCACCTTCGCGTAGTAACCCCAGGACGAGCCCACCGGGTGCTGGGACCAGTCCTTCGGGGGCGTGAGCATGGCTGGCCAGTCCCGATCCAAGCGGGTACGGACTACCCGGGGAATGTTGTCGAGATCACCTGTGATCTTGTAGCTGTGGGAGTTGGCGAACATGCGCCCCTCGACCCCGCTCCGCCCCATCCGCATCCAGGGCAGCCAAGGGCACTGGCGGAAGAACCCGGCGGTCATCGTCGCCCAGGGCCGACCCCGGTCCTCCAGCTCGTCGGCCGGGACGAAGAACGTGAAGTGCTCGGACGGATTGATCACGGGGCCGGTCGACGCCTCGGGCCAGCCCTCCGGCGTGACCGGATTGGCGACCTCCAGCATCCAGTCCCAGCTGAGCAGGTACTGGTTGCCCCGCCGCCGCCAGGGGAGCACGAAGGGGACCATCCCGCCGGACTCGCCTTTGTCGCCCCGGTAGCTGGCGGCGTCCTCCTTCCGGGAAGCCGCATTGCCAATCGCAATTTCCCAGCGGTAGGCATCGGTCACCATCCGATCGGCGGGGTAGGCGGCGGGGATGGTCGTGGTGACCTGCTCGTTGATGTACGGGTAGACCTTCACCGTCTTGCCGGTAAAGGGGTTCTGCCAGCTGTCCAGCAGCTCGCCGGTCTTCAGGTCCGTGTAGAACGTGGCGTCCTTGCCGCGGTATTCCGCGTCGCCGTTCGGCAGGATGCGGAACTGCAGGCTACCGAAGCCCACGTAGCCGAACAGAGGCATAGCCCGCCTGTCGCCAATCAGCGCGAAGAACGCGCCTTCGTGGCCGCCGAACACGGGCTCCTCCCCGAGGGTGCCCCAGGTCTTCGCGTAGGCGTAGATGTTATCCGCCGCCGTGGTCAGGTCGAGGTGCCGGGATTTCCCATTAGCGGCTCCACTGACCAGGCCGGACCAGCCGCTCAAACCGGCTGCCACGCCGGCTGACACGCCAAGACCCAGCACCCCGCGCCGGGAGAAGCTGGCCACCGTTGCCTGC
>JBDSWH010000136.1:0-3225 GCA_039926785.1 Gammaproteobacteria bacterium | reverse complement strand
CCGTCAGTTGGTCCTACTGGCAGGATCCGCCGTTCTGGCGCCGCTGGTGGAACATCCTTACGCACCTGTCCCCCGACCACATGGACTTCCGGCCCACGGCAGCCGTCGGTGGCGGACCCGTCCTTGTCTTGCCGATGGCGCGATCTGACGACGTTACCGTGTCGTCCGCCGCACTGCGGGAGGCAGAGCGGTACGCTGCTGAATTCGATTCCTACGCACTCATCGTCGTGCATCACGGCGTTGTGCAGAGCGAGTGGTACGCGCCGGGTTGGGACCGGAACCGACTTACCCAGTCCCAGTCCATGATGAAGACGCTGGCTGCCCTGGCCATGGGCGCGGCCATGGCCGATGGGTACATCAAATCCGTGGATGAACCCGTCGCCACCTACCTGCCGGAGTGGGCCGGTGATCCCCGCGGTGCCATCTCCATCCGCAACCTTCTGCAGATGGAAAGTGGACTGGCGCACGCGCGCTTCACGCTGAATCCATTCGCCCAGGATTCCGCGTTCCGCTTTCTCAACAGTTCGGATCGGGCGGCGATCTACCTGCGCACGCCCGCCGTGATGCCGCCAGCGCGCGAGTTCGATTACAACGACCTGGACGCCGCACTCGTCGGTCTGATCTTGCAACGGGCCACGGGCCAGCCTTTCAATAAGTGGCTTGACGAGAAGATCTGGCGCCCGATGGGCGGCCAGCGGGCGCAGGTCTGGCTCGACCGGCAAGGCGAGGGAGCCACCGCGATGACCGCCTGTTGCATGCTCGCTCCCGCCATGGACTGGGTCCGGGTGGGTCTGCTGATGAAGGACAGGGGCATGGTGCACGGTGTCCAGGTGTTGCCAGCGGCCTGGCTCGACGAGATGACCACGCCGTCACCGGTCTATGCCGGATACGGCTACTTCACCTGGCTCGGCGGCGGAATTGGCGACAAGCGGCTCGGTCCCGATGACCGGGAGCGGCCCCAGTCAGAACCATTCCTGGCGCCCGACCTTTTCATGTTGCTCGGGCGGGGTGGACAGCGTGTGTATGTGTCGCGGGTGCTGGACCTGATCGTCGTCCGACTGGGCCCGCACAATGGCATGGAGCCGC
Source organism: Gammaproteobacteria bacterium (assembly GCA_039926785.1). GTDB lineage: Bacteria > Pseudomonadota > Gammaproteobacteria > Steroidobacterales > SHZI01. The sequence continues at coordinate 2,139 of JBDSWH010000136.1, read as the reverse complement.
TCAAGTCCGGGTGGGACAACTCCCGTCTTCCCAACATTGTGGTCCGCGGCATCAGCCAATAAAAAGGGCCGGCTCCGCGGGAGCCGGCCCTGATTCAGCGAGGGCACGTCAACGAAGAATCGGCGTCAGCCGGTCTTCCACTCGCCACCCTGGAACCCGCAGCCGATCTCGAGGCCGCCCGGGTCGCCTTCGTAGTACACACGCTTGCCAGCGTCGCCCATGTCGCAGATGCCGACGCGGCCTTCGCCCGCGCAGTCACCGGCGCCGGGAGCGGGCCCGCTGTTCTCGTCCGTCTTGCCGATCTCGGCGCACTTTTCTGGGGTAGCGGGCTGGTCGCAAACCTTGAAGGGACCGGCAAACATGTTCTTCTGCACGTAGTTGCAATGGCCGGCACCGTCCTGGGCGGAGGCGGTCAACGGGCCGATAGCCAGCAGCGCAACAGCTGCGATAAGACTCGACTTCATGATTAAGGCTCTCCTGCCATCAGATTGGCTTGCAAGGAACGAAGCGGGCCGATAATGGCACGCGGGTTGTGGGGAATCCATAGCCTGCCTGTAGCCTGGCGTTCGCAGGCTGAACAGTGTGTTAATCCAGCTTATCGGGGTGTTTCCAGGGACTTCTTTGGCAGCGCATAAGCCACAAGGTAGTCGTCGATTGCTTTGGCATTGATGAACATGTGGCTGCCCGCGGCGATGACCACGAACTGCCGGCCGTCCCGCTCGTAGGTCATCGGGTTGGCGTGAGCCGACGTCGGCAGAGGCGTGGACCAAAGCTCGGCACCGGTCTCTGTGTCGAAGGCCCGCAGCCGCGCATCGCCCGTCGAGCCGATGAACACCAGGCCGCTGGCGGTCACGATCGGACCGCCCGCGACCGGGGCGCCCCATTTCAGGGGTGGGATCGGCGTGGGCGCCACCTTGTCGATGGTTCCCAGCGGTACGCTCCAGCGAATCTCGCCAGCTGCCAGGTCCACGCCCACGAGTGTCGACCAGGGTGGACTCGTACAGGGCATATTTGTTGGACCAAGGAGGATGCGCTGCTCGATCGCCCACGGCGTACCTTCGATGATTCCTGGCGGCCCCATCGGCGCGCCGCGCGTGGGATCGAACGAGTCGGACTTCGGCACCTGCCCACGGGGCACCAGCTTCAGGTACAGGCCGATCTGCGAAAGATTGGTGACCAGCAGGCTTCGCGAAGGATCAAAGGCGCCACTGCCCCAGTTCATTCCGCCGGCGGAGCCGGGGAACATGATCCAGCCCTTGTCGCTGGGTGGCGTGAAGATGTCGCCGTGGCGGGCGCCCGCAATCAGGTCTCGGCAGCGGTTCTGGTCCCAGAACGTCAGCCCCCACGCGTCGTCGGGCGTCAGTCGCGTCTTCATGAGGGGCGGTGGCTTCACCGGAAATGGCTGGGTCTTCGAGAGCACGTCGCCTGCTACACCGTCCGTTGGTACCGGGCGCTCTTCCACCGGAAACAGCGGCTTGCCGGTGTCCCTGTCGAGGACGAAGACGAGGGACTGCTTGGTCAGCACGACCACGGCGGGGACGTTGCGTCCGTCCTTGGGGACATCCACCAGCAGCGGTTGGGCCGGCGTGTCCCAGTCCCACACGTCGTGATGCACGGTCTGGAAGCTCCACACGACCTCGCCGGTACGGCCGCGGAGTGCCACGACGGAATTGGCATAACGGTTGTCACCGGGACGGGCGCCCCCGAACCAGTTAGGCGACGCGCTCGAAGTGGGTATGAAGACGAGGTCGCGCTTCTCGTCGACGGAAAGCAGGCTCCACGCATTGGCTCCGCCCGTCGAAGCCATGCTGTCGGTGGTCCAGTCTCCCGCCTGGGGCTCGGCCTCGCTGCGGGGAACCGGATCGAAGCTCCAGCGGAACGCTCCCGTACGCGCATCAAAGGCACGCAGCGCGCCACTCGGAGCGCTCGCGTACTGGTTCTTCATGTTGTTGATATGGCCGATGACGAGTACGCCGTTCACGACCACTGGCGGGGCTGAGAACTGCACACCCCACGGATCGGCAGGCGCGGGACGGGCGGCAGCGAACAGGGGATTCACGTCGACCTGGCCATTCGTGCCAAAGCCGGTGCAGGGCCGGCCGTTGATGGCGTCGACTGCGAGCAGCCGTCGGTCGTTGG
>JBDSWH010000135.1:0-6944 GCA_039926785.1 Gammaproteobacteria bacterium | reverse complement strand
CCTTGGTCTGGTTCGGGTCCACTCCGATGACAGTGTGACCGTCGCGGGCCAGGCAGGCGGCGGACACGGCGCCGACGTAACCAAGCCCGAAAATGCTGATGCGGGAAGCTGACATTTGGTTTCTTTATTCAACGCCGGAGGGCAACCCCCCGATAGCGGACGCCGAAGAATAATCGATTGTTGGTCTGGCTGACCGTGCCCGAAGTCGTATCCGTTTCGTTGTCCGTGTAGCTGTATGTGCCGTACAACGCGAGCGTCGTCGTCAACTGCCACGAAAGCCCGGTGTCAACTGTGAAGTAGTTCCGGTCCTGGCGCGCGAGTCCGAAGGTGGCGGTCTCGGGCTGGAAGATCTGGCCAACGGCGGATTCCAGGCTGTAGATGCCGCCGAAGGTTCCGGTTAGCCGCCGAGTCAGCGTCCTGACCACAAACAATCGGGCCTGCTCCTGCACTACTTCAGTACCGTCGGAGCGGGGCGCAATCTGGCTGGAAAGGGAGAAATTCAACGTCGTTTCCTCGGAACGCTTGCGCAGGTCGAGGCTGCCCACGAAGTTGCGCTCCTCATTGCTGATCGCGCAAGGGCCGCTGGGGAGGCAGGGTGAGCCCGTCAGGGGGTCGAAGCCGCCAATGATCCCCGATACATCGATCGAATTCCGGGATACGCCAGCGGATGCGCTGCCCGTCAGGGTCGGGGAGAATACGCGCTGATAGGTGCCAGTGATGCCGAATGAGTCGGTCGAATTTTCGAACAGGCGTCCGTCTTCGCTCGCGAGGAACGTCCCGCCATTCAGCGCAATCTCGAACGCGTTCTTTTCATCCAGGGTGTGGCCCAGGACAACGTCAACGGAGCTGTACCGGTAATCCAGATAGTCCCTGGAGGCCAGAAGTGGCGAGTCTTCCTGGTTGTAGGTGGTCTCTGCGAAGTTGCCGGATACACGCACCTGGTTCCGGGGGGAGAGCTGGAAGGAGAGCGCCGGGCCAACCTCCCACGTCGACTGCGTGTCGTCGCTGAACCGTCCCGATCCGCCGCTGACAGGAAGCGGATCATCCGGATTGCTGGGCGTGGCACTCTCGAACTCGCTGGTTCTTACGCCTGTCTCTCGGTAGTCGGCGTTCAGAGAGACATTGCCTAGCGTCCCATTGTGGGCCGCCAGGAAGTCGACATACCAATCGTTATCGTTGAGGTCTTTATTGCTCTTCAGGTAATCCGTCTTGCGGATTCGCGGACTAAGGGCAATCTGACTACTTGGTGTCTTGTAGACGCCCTCCAACTTTGCATCCACGAACGTGCCCAGCACGTCATCGGTGATGTCCGGATTCGCCCCGATCAGGATCGCCTTTGACTCGTCGCTGATATAGCGTGGGTTGCTTTCGTAGGTGATCCCCGCGTCGAGCAGCGGTGTGAGTTCCCAGTAGGCGACAGCAGGCGCCATCGGCAGCAAGCAGGCGCCGAGAGTCGCCGCGAGCCGGGACGCTGCGCGTAGCAGGAGTGTTGCCTGGCGGTGATTCACGGAACCAGAACGGTGTCGCCGGGCTTGAGCAGTATGTTCTGCTGCAGGCGTTTGCCCGCTGCGATGTCGCTATAGGCAAAGGGAATCGCCGTTTGCGTAGAGCCTTCGCGGCGCAAAATCTTGATGTTGTCGAGCTGTGCGAATGGCGTGGTGCCCCCAGCCATGGCCATGGCCTGGATGACGTCAACAAAGCGGTTGACGGGAAACTCGCCAGGCCGGGCAACCTGGCCGATCACGTACACCTTGCTGCCGCGGGGTTCCAGTATTGCCACACTTACGACCGGATCGGGCACGAAGCGGCTAACCCGGTTCGCCACTTCCCGCCGGACGTCTTCAATCGTGCGACCTTCCGCGCGGATGTCGCCCGTCAGTGGGAACGAAAAATACCCGTCGGGCCGGACTGCAGCCTGCTTTTGCAGGTCCTCTTCCTTCCACACGGAAATTTCAAGAATGTCGCCAGGGTTGACCGTATAGCTACCGACTTCCCCCGGCACTAGCGTTGCAGCAGGTGCCGCCACCTCGCCAGCGGCTAGCACGGGCCCGGCCAGCACGAGTGCGGCGGTCATTGCCCACACCGCAGCACATAATCCATTGGTCATTTCGTCAACTCCTGCAAGGGCCCCAGGCGGGGCACGGCCTCGGCGCGGCTCGAGACATTACCGATTGGACAGCTTACTGACCCGTCCCGCGCCAGCGATATAAACTTGAGATCTGGGTATCCGGACAATGATTGTACTGGCCTTTTGGCTTCGCCGCGATGCTAGGTCGTCGCAGATCCGGGGGTCCGGAGGGCGTTGCTGAATGTCCCTGTGAGAGGGGTCGCAGACACCCCTCACTTCCCGGCCTAGTGTGCAGATTGAAGCGGTGTTTGCGTAAATCATGGCCCCCGAGTTAGCGCCCCTGGTCGCCTTTATTGCGACGATCGTCCTGATCGTCCTGCTGCGACCTCTAGCCGTACGCGTCGGGCTGGTTGACGTCCCGAATGAACGCAAGAGCCACCGGGCACCGACCCCATTGGTGGGTGGCCTGGCGATCTTCGTTGGCCTTGGCCTGGGTTTTTTCCTCTGCAAGGACGGGCCAATACCGCTGAGCCCGAGGGACGTCTACAGCTTCTTCGGTGCCGGACTCCTGCTGGTCAGTGTTGGCGTTGTCGATGACTTCATCGACCTGTCGCCCACCGTCCGGTTCCTGGCCCAGGTTGTGGCCGCTTTGATGATGATCTTTGGAGCCGGCGTGGTGCTGAACGACCTGGGTGCGATGGCCCCCGATGGGGGCCTTCTCCACCTTGGCCTGCTTGCCGTGCCGTTCACCGTTTTTGCCACTCTGGGCGTCATCAACGCCCTCAACATGAGCGACGGCCTTGATGGCCTCAGCGGCAGCCTTACCCTGACTTCGCTGTCGGGCCTCATTCTGGCCGCCTACACCTGGGGACTCCCCGCCGACACGGCCCTGCTGCCAATCCTGGGAACGGGGATCGTGGCCTTCCTGCTGTTCAATCTTCGCTTGCTGCGCAGGCAGCGTGCGTCGATCTTCATGGGCGACGCCGGCAGCATGTTCCTTGGTTTCGCCCTGACCTGGTATGCCATAGCGTTGTCCCAGGGTGAGACCCGGGCGTTACCGCCGGCAGCGACACTCTGGTTCCTCATGATTCCCATCTTCGATGCCGTTTCCATGATGCTTCGGCGGCTGCTGAAGGGCAGGTCACCCTTCGCTGCTGACCGTGAGCATCTGCACCACATCTTCCTGCTCGCCGGCTATTCCGTGAATGAGACCGTGATGGTGATGACCGGCGTCGCCAGCTGTGGCGTGTTCGTGGGCCTGCTCTGCGTTCATTTCCAGATCCCCGACGGGTTGGTTGCCGCGGCATTCCTTCTGACCGGTATCGGCTATTTCTGGATGATTTCCCATGCGTGGCGGGTCATGCGATTTCTCCGCACGTCCATCTGCCGACGGGCGGTGGGTGATCGGCGGCAGGCTGCCGACGCCAGCTTTGCGGGGGCTGAACGCCGCTCGGGCCGCGATCGCCGTGCTCCGACGATTCCCGCCGCCAATGCCACAGACTCGCCGTCGCGCCAGTCCGTGGAGGTTTTGGCACCGACGGCGGGTGTACCCCCACGCCCCGGGGCCAATTCACCCGCAACCTGACTCCGCTCCCGCGCCCTGCCAGGCGGCCGTAATCCAGTAACCACCGGCCTCCGCGAACGCGCCTCGAAGGGTGGACGGACCGATCATGTTCGTGATGGGTCCGTGGCCTCTGGCCCGGAATTGACCCGTCGCGGCGTCGAGCAGGATCTCGACATCCTCGAATTCCAGAAAGATGCCAAGCAGCGGGGCCACGCACTTGTAGACACTCTCCTTGGCGCTGAAGATCAGCTTCGCTTCTCGCGACGGCGTGGCCGAAGGGTCGAACCGGGCTATTTCTTCGGGGCGGCAGACCCGGTTGACCAGTTCTGCGTCCAGCAACGTGGCGGGTTCGACGTCGACACCGACGGACTGCAGTAGGCCAACCGGTGCGGCCACGGCGACCACCAGCTCGCCGGCATGGGAGATGCTGCCGACGAAGCCGGCCGGCCACCGCGGCGCTCGGCCAGGGTCCGCAGTGATCACCGGCGAACGCTGTCCCAGTTGCACCAGCGCTTGCCTGGCGTGCAGGCGCCCGGCCGAGAATTCCTGGAGCCGTCGGGGGCTCATTCGTGCTGCCCCTGCCTGCTCGGCTGACGCGAGCGGCGCGGCCGCGTCGGCAATTGCGCCCATGCTGGTGGCGACCCCGGCGGGCAGTAGTGCGCCGATGGCGCGACGGATCTTGGCCAGATCAGAATCGTGCATTCCGGCAGTGTGCCAACAATCCGGATAAAATCCGCAGCGATGTCCAGCGCCGCAGGTTCCCCATGACGGTCAAGACCCGATTTGCCCCGAGCCCGACGGGCTTTCTCCACATTGGTGGAGTGCGGACGGCCTTGTTCTCCTGGCTGTACGCGCGTCACCACGGCGGGCAGTTTGTCCTGCGAATCGAAGACACGGACCGGGAGCGTTCCACGCAGCAGGCGGTGGATGCCATCCTCGAAGGCATGGACTGGCTGCGCCTTGACTACGACGAGGGCCCGTACTACCAGACGCAGCGGTTTGGCCGATACGCCGAGCAGGCTGACCGGCTGCTACGCGAGGGCAGCGCCTACTTTTGCTACTGCAGCCGCGAGGAACTGGACCAGAGGCGCGCCGCCCAGGTCGCGCGTGGCGAGAGCCCCCGCTATGACGGGCGTTGCCGCCAGCGCACCGGACCCGTGACCGGAGTCGAGCCCGTGCTGCGGTTCCGGACGCCGGATTCGGGCTTCACGGTCGTCCAGGACCTGGTGCGGGGTCGCGTGGAGTTCCAGAACGCCGAGCTGGACGACCTGATCCTTATGCGCTCGGATGGGTCGCCCACGTTCCATTTTGGTGTCGTGGTCGACGACGGCGACATGGGCATCACCCACGTCATTCGCGGCGACGACCACCTGAACAACACGCCGCGGCAGATGCACATGATCCGCGCGCTGGGCTATCCCGTGCCCGAATATGGACACCTGCCGATGATCCTTGGCAGCGATGGCGCCAAGCTGTCCAAACGCCACGGTGCCGTGAACGTGCTGGAGTACCGCGACGAGGGTTTTCTCCCCGATGCGCTGCTCAACTATCTGGTGCGGCTGGGCTGGGCCCACGGGGACCAGGAGGTATTTTCGCGTGAGGAGATGCTTGGGTTCTTCGACATCAGCGGGGTCAACGCGTCCGCATCACGGTTTGATGGCGAGAAGCTGAAATGGCTCAACCAGCAATATCTGAAGAGCAGTCCCCCAGAGAGCCTCGTGGGGGCGTTCGAGACGCAGCTACGGCACGTCGGACTCAACCCGGCCCAGGGTCCCGCTTCCGCAGCGGTGATCGAGGCCTATCGGGAGCGGGCAACAACGTTGCGCGAATTGGCGGAGGGCGCCGCTTACCTCTACGGCGATCCGCCAAAGGTCGACGACGCGGCCGTGCGCAAACACCTCACGACGGCGATTGGCGGTCCGCTCGTGTTGCTGGCCCGCCGCCTGGGAGAGCTGGCCACCTGGACCCGGGAGGGCATCCACGGGGCGATGGCCACCGTGGCCACGGAGTCCGGCATCGGCTTTGGCAAGCTGGGCCAGCCGGTGCGCGTTGCCGTCACCGGCGGCACGGTGTCGCCACCCATCGACGTGACGCTCGAGCTCCTGGGTCGCGAGAGGACGCTACAACGGCTCGGCGGGGCGCTTTCCTTGACAGGTTCCGGCGGCGTCGCGTAGATTGCCGCGCCAACCGTGTGGGGCTATAGCTCAGCTGGGAGAGCGCTTGCATGGCATGCAAGAGGTCGTCGGTTCGATCCCGACTAGCTCCACCAGATTCTCTCCCGCGCGCCGCGTGTTACAGCATTTTGCGACGGGTCCCCATCGTCTAGAGGCCTAGGACACCGCCCTTTCACGGCGGTAACCGGGGTTCGAATCCCCGTGGGGACGCCATTTACCCGGTCGCAGTTCTGCGCCTGATTCGTGGATCCTGCGCTAACCGTCTGACTCGATTGGCATTATGATGTGGTGGTGATTGCCACCATTTTCAATCCTACCCTTTGGGCCGGCGTCATGGCCCTGGTCTACGCCGTCGTGGCTGCCTACGTCTTGCTGGCTGAGGGCAGCGTGCTGGTGCGCACCCAGATGCTGGGTGTGCTCGCGGCATCGGTGCTGTGGGGCGTCCTGGTTGCACAGCCGGACCTGTTCGATCTGTCGGCCGGCTTCCCGGTCGAGTTCTACGGCGTGCAGGTCGTCCACCTGTTCAGCTGGTACGCGCTGGTGCACCGCTTGCTCCGGGGGCCCTACGAGCAGTCCATGCCGGAGGTCGTCAAGCGCCTGCTCCGGCTCTTCTGGCTCGTGGTGCTGGGTGCCTCCGGTCTGGTGGCCTGGCTGGCATCCCAGGAAGACACGCCCTGGCAGGGCACGCTGTTCAGCGTTTCCGCGGCGAGTATCGCGCTGGTCGGCCTGGCTCTGGCCGCGCAGCTGGGGCGTGACACGCCGATCGAGAGCCGCGCGGCGCTCCGGTCCCTGGTCGCTGCCGCCGGCCTTGCCACGGGCGGGCAGGCGGCGCTCGCCATCGTGGCCGCCGCGGGCGCAGGAGTGCCGCGCGCGCTCTTGGGTGCCACCGCTGCGGTGCTCGCGGTGTCCGGACTGCTGTTGCTGTTTGGGCTCCGCCTTCGACCCCAGTGGTCGCTCGCGATCTTCGTGTCGCCGGAAGCCCGCAGCTACGCACCCCGCTTCCTGGGGACCTTGTCGGTACTCCTGCTGGCCTTGCTGCTGTTGCCCGTCTTCCGGTCGATGGCGCCCGCGGTGGCACAGCAAGCCGCGCTGTTGCTGGCCGTCGGCACTGGCATACCGATGGGCCTCTTTCTGTTTT
>JBDSWH010000134.1:0-6510 GCA_039926785.1 Gammaproteobacteria bacterium | reverse complement strand
GCACCGATGACCCAGGCGATGGGCGCGGGCCTGCCCGCGTCCAGATAGGAACGCGCGCAGGCATGGCCCTGCCGGCCGGGCGCCAGGTTCACGATCACGCTACGCGAGTCCCGCACACGGGTGCGATACACGCCCATGTTCTGCACGCCCGAATCGGCATGGCGATTGACCACGCAGGTGGTGATGTAGGGTGCGGAGTCACGCCCGGGCGTCCAGACCGGGATCGGCAGCAGATCGAGGTCGACGTCTGCACCCCGGCGCACCACCTCCTGGCACCGGCCCGAATCCACCGTTACAGGCGCCCGAGGCGCAAGCAGGGCACGCACCCAGTGCTCGTTGATGTCGGCCGGCGCCACGCACAGTGCCTGGGCATAACTCTCCACCGAAGCGCCCAGTGCACCCGTCACCAGTGGAAACGGCGAACCAGCCACCCGGTCGAAGCGCAACCCGAAGCGCTGCTCCATCGGCAGCCCAAGGAACATCCACTTGACGAGGCAGGCCGGCTCCCAGAGGCGATCGACAGTCTGATGCATGCGCCGGACGCGTCCCTGCCGCTCCGCGACCTCGAGGAAATCACGCATCGTGGAACTGGACATTCGCACTTCAGCGCTGGAAAGACGCGTCCGGGTGGGGACCGTCCAGCGCGGCGACCGGGTCGCTGATCAACTTCGGGTGCATCTGCTTCGCGACGCGCAGAAAGTCGGCGGGCAACGCAGCCACCGACCAAACCTTGCGTCCGACGGAGCGGGCCATGAGGTGGCCTTTGATGTCGCCCATCTTCATCCACGTGCGCCAGTCGGTAACGCTCTCTTCACAAAGTGGTGGAAGCTCGCGAACAGGTTCTCAAAAAGCGGCGTGATCTCGCTGACAACCACGCCGTAACGAGGACCCTTGATCCACCAGAACGCCGTACGCCCGGAGGCGGCAGCGGCGGGGATTGCAGCGAGGCTCGATGCCGCGCCGAGGGCGGCGGAGGTTGGCAGGAACTGGCGGCGGTTGACCGAGTGCATGGGTACTCAAACTACCTTTCAAATACTCCGTTCGCCGAGTCTGCCAGCCCGCACCACTAACTCGCCAGCCCCGTACCCTCGACATAGCGTGCCGGCGCGGCAGCGCGGGCCAGCGAATTCCGAGCGGCCCACTCCGCCTGCGCATCGGGTGGCCCCAACCACTGGAACCCGCCGCGCAGCCAGGCCGCCGCGGGAATGCCATTCCGGTACAGCACCCGGTTCCGAAGCAGCGCCGGCACCTTGTCGCCCGGCGTGACGATGCCGGTGAGATTCAGCGGATCGGCCGCGGACACGATCACCTGGCTGTCCTGATTGCCGGCATGACGCGCCTCCCGCAGGCGGTCGATGGCCACGGGCAGGGCGAACTGTTCGCCACCAAAGCTGGCGACGAAACGCCCGCCCCGGATCTCGCCGCGCGCCTCAAGGCGCCGGAAGGCGTGGGCAAGTTCCCGCCAGGGCGGCAGGAAGCGCGCCTCCCGTTGCAGCACCGACCGGAACACCACGCCGTAGCGCTCGAGCAGCGTGCGCGCGACGAACTCGACCGCGGCGCGGTGCCGTTTCGCCTCGTCACCGGCCGCGGCTGGATCCGGCACCTTCGGCAATAGCAGTGACCAGCGCCCGGGCGGCGGGGCGGGTGGCTGCCGCCAGGGCTGGCGAGCCGCCTCACGCCGGAGTGCCGCCGGCTGGAGGAGCGTACGCAGGCCGGCAAAGCCGTCACCCGTCAGCAAGCCGAGGGCCACGAGCTCGCGCATTCCCCCCTCGACCGCGCTGGGTGCAAGGGCCGTCGCCCGTTGCAGGTCGCCAAAAAACATGGCCCCGTGCCGCACCAGCACGGCGCGGACGGCCTCGGCGACTGGAGACAGCACCGGCACGGTCTCCGCGGCCGGCAGGAGGGACTGCCACGTCTCCAGGTGGCGCCGCTCGAGGAAGATGACCGGCGTCGTGCGAATGGGACCCTGGCGCCGGGTGCCCACGTCAACGGGCGGCCGCAGCCACAGGAATTCACCACCGGCGAGTATCTGATCCAGCGCCACGGGCTGGAACTCCCGGATCCGCGCCGGCAGCACGCTCGCCTCCCAGCCGGCCGCCGGGATCGGGATCCCCGCGAGCCGGCGCAGCGCTGCCGGCAACGCGTCCGCCGGTGTCTCCGCCCGGGAATGCGGTCCCGCCGCCCGGTCATCACCCAGCTCGTGCCAGCGGAGCAGGAAGCGCATGTACCCGGCCGGACTCACGGGCTCGACCGCGCGGCGCAATGTCTTCAGCGTGTAGCGGTGGATGCGCGCCAGCAGCCGGCGATCGCACCACTCTTCCGCGGGCGCGGGGCTGCGGTAGCGGCCGCGCATGGCCTGGCCCTGCACCTCGAGGGCGACGAGCGCCACGTCCGCGTCCGGCACAGGCACGCCGAGAGGCGCCGCAAGCACGGCCGCCGTCACTGGTCCCAGCGTCTCCAGCCGGCTCCGGAGCAGTTCGCGCAGCGACTGCTCACGACCTTCGGCATCGCTCCGCCGCCCGGCGTACGCCGGGTCGATCGGCGGTTCGGCAACCAGGTCCGGGCAGACCTGCCGCAGCTGGGCCAGCCGCTCCGCACTGACCCACACCGGGTGGCCGCCCGGAACCGCAACGACTGTGGCCCGGCGCCCGGTGAGCAACGGCTCGAGCAGGGCGGTCCAGGGCGCCCGGTCCGCGGGCGGGATTTCAGGCACCGTGATGAACCCGGCCAGCGTGAGCCCATCGTGCAGTTCGTCGGGCGTGCGCGCCTCGGGCCAGGCCTCGAGGCAGACCTGGCGAATGGCGTCCGGGTCGAGGCGACCGATGGTGGCGGCGTCCTCCGGATCGAGCAGGTTCCGCGCACGGATCGCGAGAGTGCGCCGTTCCTCGGCGGGCGCATCGTCGAGGAAGGCATAGGGCCGTGCACTGATGATCTCCTGCGCGAGGGGCGACGGCGTCGCGAGCTCCCGCGTGAGGATCTCCACCCGGCCGTCGCGCACGTCCCGCAGCAGCGCCTCGAGGCCCTGCACGTCCATGAGATCGTTCAGGCAGTCGTCCAGGGTCTGGTGGACCAGCGGGTGATCGGGTACCTGCCGATCGCCGGCGAGGTTTTCCGCGCAGGCCACCTGGTCGGGGAACACCAGCGCCAGGAGATCGTCCGAGTCGCTGCGCTGGAACTGGGGCGGCACCTTGCGGCCGTTCCGGAATCGTCGGATCGCGAGCGACGTGGTGGCCACCCAGCGCCAGCGCGTGGGAAACATCGGCGCCTGGAGCGTGGCCTGGGTGAGAACCTCCCGCACCGTCTCGGCGCGCAGGTAGTTGCCAATGTCCTCCAGCGGAAAACTGTGGGTGGGCCCGAGCGACAGGACGATGCTGTCTTCGAGCGCCGCGGCCTGCAGCTCGAAGTTGAACTGCCGGCAGAAGCGCTTGCGCAGTGCCAGGCCCCAGGCCCGGTTCAGCCGCGAACCGAAGGGCGCGTGGATCACCAGGTGTGTGTCGCCCACTTCGTCGAAGAAGCGCTCGAAGATCACCGTGCGGCGTGTGGGCAGCACCCCGAGGGCCGCCCGGGCCGCGGCGAGGTAGGTCGTGAGCTGACCGCTGGCGGCGGGTGTGAGCCCAAGCGTTTCCTCCAGCCAGGCCCGCACCGCGGGCTCGCCGTCCGCCAGCCGCGCGTCCACGTCCTCGCGCAACCGGGACACGGCCGCAGACAACTCGTCGGTGCGGCCCGGCGCCTCGCCGAACCAGAACGGTATGTTCGGCGGCTGGCCGTGGGCGTCCTCGACGAACACCCGGCCGGTCTCCACCTTCCGGATCCGGTAGGACGTGTTGCCCAACTGGAAGATGTCGCCGGGCACGCTCTCGAAGGCGAAGTCTTCGTTGAGGGTGCCAATCGGCAGGCTCTCGGGCAGCAGCACCACGTCGTAATCGAACTGGTCCGGGATCGTGCCGCCATTGGTGATGGCCGTCAGCCGGGCGCCGGGGCGTGCGCGCAGGCGCTGGTTCACGGCGTCGTAGTGCAAGTGAGCAGCCCGGCGGCCTCGGCTGGTGTTGTAGCCGTCCGCCAGCGTGTGCACGACGGAATCGAAGGTCTCGCGCCGGAGATCGCGATAGGGCCAGGCGCGGCGGACCCGCGCGTAGAGGTCGCCGGTGGCCCACTCGCCCATCGCCACCTCGGCCACGATCTGCTGGGCCAGCACGTCCAAAGACGCGCCCTGGACCTGGATCGCATCCAGTTCCTCCCGGCGCACGGCATCCAGCAGCGCCACGCACTCCACCAGGTCGTCCCGGGACACCGGGAACAGCCGGCCCTTGGGCAGCCGGTCCACGCCGTGGCCCGAGCGCCCGACCCGCTGCAGCAGCGTGGCAATGCCCTTCGGCGACGCGATCTGGCACACCAGGTCCACATCGCCGATGTCGATGCCCAGTTCCAGCGAGGCGGTGGCGACCAGCACCCGGAGCTGGCCGGCCTTCAGCCGCTCCTCCGCATCCAGGCGGTGCTCCCGCGCCAGGCTGCCGTGGTGGGCGGTCACCGCGTCCTCGCCCAGCCGCTCGGCCAGGTGCCGGGCGGCCCGCTCCGCGAGGCGGCGCGTGTTGACGAAGACCAGCGTCGTGCGGTGCTCCTGCACGAGTGCGGCCAGCCGGTCGTAGATCTCGGCCCACACCTCGTTGGCCATCACCGGCGCCAGCGGCGACCCGGGCAGCTCGATGGCGAGATCGCGGCGGCGGGTAAAGCCGGCGTCCACGATCTCGCAGTCCGTCGCATCCCCGGAAGCCCCGTTGCCGACCAGGAAATCCGCCATGCGCTCCATGGGCTTCTGCGTCGCGGAGATGCCGATCCGCCGGGGCGGCTCAGGGCACAACGCCGCGAGCCGCTCGAGCGACAGGGCGAGGTGCGCACCGCGCTTGGTGTCGGCCACCGCGTGCAGCTCGTCGACGATCACCGTGCGCACCGTGGAGAGCATTTCCCGGCCGGAGACCGACGTGAGCAGGATGTACAGCGACTCGGGCGTGGTCACCAGGATGTGGGGCGGCGTGCGCCGCATGCGGGCCCGTTCCGCCTGGGGCGTGTCGCCGGTGCGCACCGCGGTGCGGATCTCGGCGTGGTCGAACACGGACAGCCGCTCGCGGATGCCGGCTAGCGGCTCGTCGAGATTCTTGCGGATGTCGTTGGACAGCGCCTTGAGCGGCGATACGTAGAGCACCCGGGTTTCGTCGGGAAGGCCGCCCCGGGCCGTGCCCTCCCGGACCAGCGCATCGATGGCGGCCAGGAAGGCCGCCAGCGTCTTGCCGGAACCGGTGGGCGCCGCAAGCAGCGTGTGCCGGCCCGCCTGGATCGCGGGCCAGGCCCGGGCCTGCACCGGGGTCGGCGTCCCGAAACGGGCGCTGAACCAGCCGGCGACGGCGGGGTGGAAGTCAGTCGGGGGCATGCCCCGGACTATACCGTCTAGAAGCGGTAGCTGACCCCGAAGCTGACGACCGGGTAGAGGTCGTACTGGTCGATGTCGTCTTCCAACTCAGCCTCCTCGTCCGCGAGCGCATCCTGCAACGCAGCCTCGTTGCTCAGCGTGCCGCCCGTGGATGTGAGCTCGATGTCCGGCGAATCCTGGAAAAGGAGGCCCAGGTCCAGGCTCCACGCGAGGCCACCATCGGCCTTGCCCCACAACCAGCCGGCGCCGAGGAAGGGCGCGGAACTACCCAGGTCCGCGGTGGCCCGCAGCGTGCCGACTTCCGCCTCGGTGAAAGTCTCACCGCCGATCTCGTAGGTGCCGCCCGGCCCGGGGGTTCCGACGGCATCCAGCCCATTGTCCGTGGCGAACCAGCCAACGCTCACCCGGAACGCGCCGGCGAAGGGGTGCCAGTCGACGAACGCGCCCACGTTGGAGAGGTCCAGATCCCCGTCGTATTCGATCCCGCTTTCTTCCCCGTCCTGTCCCATGGAAAAGGCGTAGCCGCCGAGTCGGACGCCGAAGCGATCATTGAAGGCGTAACCGCCCTCGACCCCGAAGCCTAGGGTGCTGGCCGTCGCGCCGAGGGAGAAGTCACCGGCTACGGCCGGCAGCGAGAACTCGGCCAGCACCAGTATCGCTAGCCGCGGCAGCATGCGGTTGATCATCAGCAGAATCCCCGTCCCATGAGCCCGAGACAGGGTGCAGTATCCGGCAGCCCGGTGCCGTGACGGCCGCCACACACCGTCAGGCTACCGGCCGTAGGTGGCCATGACCTCCGCGACCGCCACGGTGTGGGCATTCACATTGAACCCGACGAACGCGGCCGAGGCGTTGGCGTGGAGATCCAGCTTCTCCTCGTTCAGCGCGTGCAGCCGGAAGTAGTACCGGTGGGGCTTGTCGCCGGGCGGCGGACACGGGCCGCCATAGCCGGGACTGCCGAAGTCCGTTTTGCCCTGCATCACGCCCGCCGGCAGCAGCTTGGCCGCCGGATCACCTGCCCGCGCCGGCAGCGACAGCAGGTTGGCCGGGAGGTTCCAGACGACCCAGTGCCACCAGCCGCTGCC
>JBDSWH010000133.1:0-7364 GCA_039926785.1 Gammaproteobacteria bacterium | reverse complement strand
GCCGCTGGCAGTAGACGCGCAGGAAATCCCCGCCCGCGCAGGTCGTGTCGTGGTCACGGATAACCTGAACCGTCATGGCCTACTCCCTCGTGCCGACAGGGAAGTCGTAGCAAGGGTTGTGCCATGGCAACCGGGTCACACCGCCAGGGGACAGCGGGGCCCTTATGTGAAGGGCCGGCGCCAAAAATTGTCAGTTGTTGACCACCCTGGCCAGGGCCGGTTCGGCCCGCGTGGGAATGCGCACCAGTTCACCCTCCGTCCCCCGGAGCTGCTCGCCGGTCGCGAAGCCCGAGCGACCGGGCAGGCCCAGGCGCCGAGCCGCAATCGCGGACAGCCGGGGTGCGCCCGGCTGCAGGACGCGGAGCGCCCCCGTATGGTCGGCCAGGTACAGCGGCTTGCCGGTGCCGGCCACCAGGGCCGCGTCGACCCGGGAAAAGAACCGGTGCTCGGTCGCCGCCGCGCCGTGGGTGTGCCACACCGCCACCAGTTCGAAGCCCTCCGGCACGATCAGCCGGGCCCGGATCCGGTCCACGCCGGGCTGCCCCGTCACGATGGAATAATGGAAGTCCGACCCCCGGCGCAGCACCGCGCCGAGGAACTCCCGGTCCTCGCGGATCGACCGGCCGTTGACGGCGCTGGTGGCGGCAATCACCGCGTTCAGTTCCGTCGTGAACGCCGGGCCCAGGGGCCCCGCCGTTGGTACCTCCGGGGCCGCACTGGCCCGACCACCAAAAATCAGGAAAACCGCTGAGCACGCCAGGACCAGGACTACCGTTCGAGTTGCCACGAAACCTCTCCCATCGGGTGAGTGATGGGTGAGGGAGTTTCCGCACGGGGCAGCCCTGAATCCCGAGGCTTACCGGCCTTTTGCCGCGGCTTCTCTCACTTATGCTCCCGGAACCTTCGGGAAATATTCGGGCCCCCAGAATTCAGGCACTTACACCGCCCCGGGCGCTGGTCCGGTCCTCCTCCCGGAGGTACAGTGGCGCGTCCCGTCCCAGGCCCGCTGCGCCCCTGATGACACCCGACGCCGCCCCGCCCGATTCCGTCCCCGAACTGCGCCGCCACGGCTTTCGGGTCGGCGACTGGGACGTTCACCCGCTCCAGGGGGTCATCGAGCAAGGCGGCCATCGGGTACACGTGGAACCCAAGGTCATGGACGTGCTGGTGTGCCTGGCGCGGCACGCGGGCCAGGTCGTCACCCGGGACCTGCTGCTCAGTGATGTCTGGACGGGGGTCGTGGTGACCGACGACGTGGTCACCCGCTGCATCTCGGAACTGCGCACCGTGTTGCGCGATACCGGCCGGGACCGGCGCTTCATCCGGACCATTCCGAAGCGGGGCTACAGCCTGCTCGTCCCCGTCCAGGTGCTGGAAGCACCCGGCGCCGCGCCGATCATCCCGGCGGCGCACGCAGCGCCCATAACAGCACCGACAGCCGTGCACGCACCGCCACCGCCGGCACACGAGCATTCAGTGCTCCAGGAGGCTGTAGTAGGCGGCGCGGTTCGGGCGGCGCGGCAGACTGTGACGATCACGCGCAACGTGCTGCGCTCCGCCCTCCTCGGCATCGGGCTGATCATCGTGCTCACCGTGGGACTGGCCATGCTGCTCAGCGACGACGATGGAGTCACGGTGACCGTCGATTCCGACGACAAGAAAACCTCGGCGGTTCCAGCCGTGGCGGCGCCCATCCACGCGATCGCGGTCCTGCCGCTGGTCAACCTCAGCGGCAACCCGGAACACGAATACTTCAGTGACGGCCTGGCCGAGGACATCCGCAACGCGCTGATCGGCGTGACCGGACTGCGCGTGGCGGCTCGCACGTCGTCCGTGGCCTTCCGCAACAAGCCCATGGACGTGCGGGAGATCGCCGAGGCGTTGAACGTTGAGGCGCTCCTCGAGGGCACGGTGCGTATCGACGGTTCGCGCCTGCGGGTCACGGCCCAGCTCACCGACGGGCGCACGGGCTATCCCATCTGGGCGTCGAGCTTCGAGCGCCCGGTGACAGACAAACTGGCCTTGCAGACCGAGATCGCCGAGGCGGTCATCCGACAGATTTCGCCATCCATCTCCTCGGGCGGGCGGCTGACGCCCGTCACCACGGGCAGCGAGGAGGCCCACGACGCCTACCTCCTGGGCCGTTACTACTGGAACCAGCGCACGTCGGACAGCATCGAGCGGGCGATCGGCTACTTCGAGCAAGCCCTGGCCCAGGATCCCGGCTATGCCCTCGCCTATTCCGGCCTCGCCGATTCCTGGTCTCTGCTCTACGACTACAGCGACCGGCCCCTCGCCGAGGTCAGCCCGAAAGCGCGGCAGTACGCGCGGAAGGCGCTTGCGCTGGATCCCCAGCTGGCCGAGGCCCACGCGTCGCTGGGCATGGTGCTCGTGCGTGACGGGGATCCGCAGGGCGCGCGGGCGGAATACCAGAAAGCGGTGAGCCTGCAGCCGGGCTATGCGACGGGCCAGATGTGGCTCGGGGTGCTCTGGCTGGGACAGGGTGATGCAAATCGGGCGGCCGAGGCCTTTGCCATTGCCCTGCAGCTCGACCCGCTGAACCCGGCCATCCAGGTCAACTACGTGTCTTCCCTCGTTGCCCGGGGCGCACTCGACAAGGCCCGGGAGGAAGCCACCCGACTTCTCACGCTGTCGCCCAACGAGAAACTCCGCAAGGTCCTGTGGCACGTGAGTCTCGAGATGGGCAATTTCGACGACGTGCTGACCCAGGCCGTCGCCCAGGCCGGCAACGTGGACACCTCGCCGTACCTCAACGACGCCGTAATCGAAGCACTCATCTACCTGCAACGCTTCGACGAGGCCGACCGGCTCATCGCCGACCATCGCGCCACGATGGAACTGCCCCGGCGCCTGTCGCTGGAAGCCACCCTGGCGGTGGCGCGCCGCGACCCCCGCACGCTGCGACGGGTGGCGGCGGAGCTGGTGAGTCCTGCCGCCGTGGCGCGGATTCACGCGCCCTACCTGAACTGCTCAAGGCAATGGACCGCCCTGTGGCTGGGCGTCGCAGACCTGCTGGACGGCAAGGCGGCCGAAGCCCGGAAGGGGTTCCGGGCGGCAGCCAACGTGGCCCTGCCCGTGGTGTGCGAGGAAGACACGCCGGCGCTGCGCCTCGTGGCGCTGGCCTACGCGCTGGAGAGCCAGGCGCGCTCGGACCCCGCAGCACTGCCGGCCGCCGTTGCCGAGGCGCGGGGCGAGATCGAGCGGCTCCGCGGGCTTGGCTGGAATGACGCCTGGTTCGGCACCGCCGAAGTGGCCATCGCGCTGCTGAGCGGTGACGACGCCGCCGCGGCTACAAGGCTCCGGGAAATCCGCCGGCGGGGCCTGCGGCCCTACGGCCGGATGCGCGCCTCACCGCTCTTCGACCGGCTGTGGGATCGCCCGCCGCTCAAGGAAGCCCAGCCGGCCATCGCCGCGGAGTTCACGGCGACCCAACGGCGTGCGGCGGCGGTGCCGCTGACGACGCTGGGCCTGTAGATCTCCGCAAGTCGCTCGTCGCGGGTTCCGGCGAGGTATATTCGCGGCATGCCCCCGCCAGCGACAGACGAATTCGACCTGGAAGCGCGCTTTCGCACCGTGGTCGACCGGGTCAACGCCCAGGTGCCGCTGACCGTCGTGCCGGTGGAGCCTGCACTGGCCGAGCCCAAGGCCTTTCTGAAGATCCTCAAGGCGCGGCACATGAACTGGACGGGGGACCGCTTTCGCAAGGTCTTCGGCATGCGCTTCACGGTCAAACTGCCACCACTCGACCAGATGAACTTCATCATGTACCCCGAGCCGGGCTACGACATCCCCATCTTCCTGTTCTTTTGCCTGCTTACGGGCCGGAAGGCCATCTGCCACGTGAACGTAAATTGCGCCTCCGATGACGAGGCCTACCGGCAGAAATGGGTGGCGCCGCTCGTGGCGGCGCAGGCGAAGTACGGGTCCTTCGAGTGTCCTGACCGGTATCCGGACTGGATGCAGAAGTGGCGCACACCAGCGGGCATTTACGGCATGTTTCCAAAGGAGCGCTTCGAGCCGTTCATGCGCTGCGGAATGGACTACCTGGACACCTACCTCGAGCTGGCCCGCGCTGCAGAACCTGTGCGGGACCCGGCCCGGCTCGCCGGGATCGAGGCGTTCCAGCAGCAATTCGTCAGCGACATCCGCACCCAGGACAAGGCGCAGGGGATGATGGCGAAGATGATCGGCAAGGATACGGCACGCCGAATTTTCTACGAGGTGACTACCTGACCGCGCCCGATCTAGACCGTTCCTCCGTGAATTGCAGTTGGACTCCACCCACCGGGCCCGGATCCAGATCCCGCACCTGCCAGTCATCCGCGCCCGACCGCACCGGCCCCACGAACGCGGTATCGCCGAGACGCTCCAGCTCGTGGGCCAGGCTGTCCACCCCGAATGACAACAGGAAGAAACCTTCCCCGTGGGTGGCGAGGAACCGGCCGGGTACGGAATCGTCCCGCAGGGGCTCAACCAGCACGAGCCACGCAGCACCCAGGCGGAAACGCGCCGCAATGATCCCACGTTCCGGCAGCTCATCCCGCCGCGTGACGGGCATGCCGAGCCGCCGTTCCCAGGCCGGAATGGCGGCGTCCAGATTCCGGACGATGAAATTGATGTGATGAATCCCCTGGATCATGGCGCGTCACCCCGCAAGTGCTCGTGAACCGGCAGCTATACTGCAACAACGCGGCACCGAATCCCGCCGCACGGGGCGCGCATGACTGAATCGCGGGAATCCCGGCCAACCGGCCTGCGGGCCGACGACCTGCCCGGCCATCGGCCGGCGATGTTGCGCTACGCGATACTCCAGGTTCGCGAGGCGGCCGTGGCGGAGGACCTGGTCCAGAACACGCTGGTTGCCGCGCTCCAGGCTCTCGACACCTTCCGCGGGGACGCTTCCCCGGCCACCTGGCTCATCGGCATACTGAAGCGCCAGATCATCGACCATTACCGGCGTGTGTCACGGGAGGCGCCCTTGCCGGTGAGCGGGGGAGACGATCCCGACGGTGATGCCGACCTGCTCGACAGGCTTTTCGCCAGCGACGGTCACTGGGCCACGGCGCCGGCCGTGTGGTCGGACCCCGAGGGCAGCCGCCGTCAGGAAGACTTCCTGGCAGTCCTCGAGGCGTGCCTGAAGGGCCTGGCAGGCCAGGCCGGCCGGGTTTTTGCCCTTCGCGAGATCATGGAACTCGATCCCGCGGACATCTGTAAGGATCTGGGACTCACGCCGTCCAACTACTGGGTCCTGATGCACCGGGCCCGTCTGCGCCTGCGCCAGTGCGTGGAGCGCGGCTGGCTCATGGAAAGGAGCTGACGCTGTGGATACCTGTCGGGATATCTCCGCGCTGATCTCCAGAGCCATGGACGCGCGCCTGTCGGTCAGCGAGCGGCTGCGGATGCGCCTGCACCTGGCGCTCTGCAGTGCCTGCCGCAAATTCAGCCGGCAGGTCCGGCTGCTCCGTTGGGCGTCCCGGCAACTGGGCAGGCAACTGGGCCGTCAATCGGGCCGGCAACTGGGCCGCCGATCGAGCTAGAGCCGGATCCGGCCGCCGCCGCCCGGCGAGCCGCCACCGCCACCGCTGAAGCCGCCCGCGGCGTCGGGGACGATGAGTGACGAGGCCTGCTCGCGGCGCATGTCCTCGAGCTTTTGCATGGTCTCCACCAGCGAGCCGTTGGCCGCGGTGGCAAAGTTCTGCACGGCCTGTTCAAGCGAATCGCCCGGAATCTCGAAGCTCAGCGGCAACGCTCCCATGCGGGACATCAACTGCGTCTGTCCGACGTAGAGCACGGGCCGCGCCGGATCGGGCCTGCCCGTCCTGTCGATGGGCGTGAGCCGCTGGATCGTGCCGACCCGGCGGTCGGTGAAGATTTCTTCCTGATAGAGGTCGTTCTCCTCCATCTTGAGTTCGAGGTCGAGAGGTTGCTCAGCCATCGGCGTACTTCCGCGGAAATCGGGCGGAAAGGATAGCAGTATTGCTACCATCCTTGGCATGACAAGGAATGGCAAAAACCCCGTCAATCAAGGCAGCAGGACTCCGTGACCTCGGCCGGTAACTCCCTTGCCTACCAGGACCTGTCGCCGGACGACATCCTCACGTCAGTGGAACGCCTCGGGCTGCGCTGCGACGGCCGCCTCCTCACGCTGAACAGCTACGAAAACCGGGTGTACCGGGTGGGGATCGAGGACGGGCCGCCAGTGGTCTCCAAGTTCTATCGCCCGGGACGCTGGACCGACGCCGCGATCCAGGAGGAGCATGACTTCACCCTGGAGCTGGCGGCCGAGGAAATTCCGGTGGCAGCGCCCATCGACCGGGACGGCAAGACTTTGCAGCACCAGGGCGCGTTCCGGTTCGCGGTGTACCCCTGCTTCGGCGGCCGCGCACCCGAACTCGACGACCTGAAGCTCCTGCGCCAGGTGGGCCGCTTCGTAGCCCGTATCCACCTGTGCGGGCAACGCGCCAGCTTCCACCACCGGACCCAGTTGTCAGTGCATTCCTTCGGCGAGCTGTCGCAACAGTTCCTGCTGGAGGCCGGCTTCATCCCGGACGACATCCGCCCCGCCTACGAGAGCGTGTGCGAAGCCGCCCTCGACCGGGTAGCGCTCTGCTACGAACGGGCGGGCGAACCCCGCGAGTTGCGTGTGCACGGGGACTTCCACCCCGGCAACGTGCTGGTCCTGGACAATATCGTGCACATCGTGGATTTCGACGACACGTGCACCGGTCCGGCGGTCCAGGACCTGTGGATGTTCCTCTCCGGCGACCGCAGCGAGCAGACGCCCCAGCTGTCCGAACTCCTGGCGGGCTATACCGAGTTCCGCGAGTTCGACGCGGCGGAGCTGAACCTCATCGAGGCACTGCGGACGCTCCGCATCATGCACTACGCCGCCTGGCTGGCCCGCCGGTGGGAAGACCCGGCGTTCCAGGTCGCCTTTCCCTGGTTCGGCGGCCGGCGCTACTGGGACGAACACGTGCTCGCCCTGAGGGAGCAGATTGCACTGATGGACGAAGAACCGCTGCGCTGGGAGCCCGCGAGGGATTGAAGCGCCAATGAATGCCACCGTGGGCGGCGTCGAGACAGCCACCGAGTATTCGGGCCTGGAAGAGCGCGCAAAGCGGCTGCGGCACATTGCCATGGTCACCCATTGTGTCCCCGATCTGGACCGGGCCGAAGCCGCGTGGACCGGGTTACTGGGATACGCTGTGGCGGCACGCGGCAAACTGGCGCCCGACCTCTGCGCCGCCTGGGCCGCGCCGGCGGCGGCAGGCCAGCGCTATTGCACCCTCGTCCCGGCCAGCGGCCAGGACTCTTATATAAGGTTCGTCGAGACTGCCGACCCG
>JBDSWH010000132.1:0-4205 GCA_039926785.1 Gammaproteobacteria bacterium | reverse complement strand
CGTCGCGCCGTAGAGCGCGACGTTACCGATGATGATGTTCTCTTCCGGCACGAAGGTCGCTTTTTGGGGCGGGCGCACGATGACCTTGCCGCCCGACAGGCCCTTGCCGAAGTAGTCGTTGGCGTCGCCTTCCAGTTCGAAGGTCATGCCTTTTGGCATGAAGGCGCCGAAGCTCTGACCCGCCGAGCCCTGGAATCGCAGGTGGATCGTGTCCTCCGGCAGGCCCTTGGCACCCCACTTTTTCGTCACCTCGCTGCCGGTGATCGTGCCGACCACCCGGTTGACGTTGCGGATGGGGAGGGTCCCTGTGACCTTCTCGCCGCGCTCGATGGCGGGCTCGCAGAGTTCCAGCAGCGTGGTCACGTCCAGGGCCTTGTCCAGGCCATGGTCCTGCTCCACCTGCCGGAAGCGGCCTACTTCGGCCCCCACATCCGGCTGATACAGGATATTGCTGAAATCGAAGCCTTTGGCCTTCCAGTGATCAATGGCCTTCTTCGGCTCCAGGCGGTCAACGCGTCCGACCATCTCCTCGACGGTGCGGAAGCCGAGCTGGGCCATCTGCTCGCGCATGTCCTCGGCGATGAAGCGCATGAAGTTGACCACGTGCTCCGGCTTGCCGGTGAACTTCTCGCGCAGCTTCGGGTCCTGGGTTGCGACGCCGGTGGGACAGGTATTGAGGTGACAGACCCGCATCATGATGCACCCCACGGATACGAGGGGCGCAGTGGCAAAGCCGAACTCCTCGGCGCCGAGCAGCGCGGCCACAATCACGTCCCGGCCCGTCTTCAGCTGGCCGTCCGTCTCGACTGCGATGCGGCTGCGCAGGTTGTTCAGCACGAGGGTCTGGTGCGTCTCGGCAAGGCCCAGCTCCCACGGCAGTCCCGCGTGGGTGATGGACGTCTGCGGCGAGGCACCAGTGCCGCCGTCGTAACCACTGATCAGCACCACGTCGGCGTGGGCCTTGGCCACGCCGGCTGCGATCGTTCCGACACCCACCTCGGCGACCAGCTTCACGCTGATCCGGGCATCACGGTTCGCGTTCTTCAGGTCGTGGATCAGTTCCGCCAGGTCCTCGATGGAATAGATGTCGTGGTGGGGCGGCGGCGAAATCAGGCCGACGCCGGCGGTCGTGTGTCGCGTCTTGGCGATCCACGGGTAGACCTTCGTGCCCGGCAGCTGGCCGCCCTCGCCAGGCTTAGCGCCCTGCGCCATCTTGATCTGCAGTTCCTTCGCGCTGACCAGGTATTCACTGGTGACGCCAAAGCGGCCCGAGGCCACCTGCTTGATCGCCGAGTTCTTCGAGTCACCATTCGCGAGCGCCGTGAATCGCTCGGGATCCTCGCCGCCTTCGCCGGTATTGCTCTTGCCGCCGATACGGTTCATGGCAATGGCCAGTGTCTCGTGGGCCTCCTTGCTGATGGAGCCATAGGACATGGCGCCCGTCTTGAAGCGCTTCATGATGCTCTCCACCGGCTCCACGGCGGAAAGCGGAATGGCCTTGCCCGGCTTGAAGTCGAGGAGTCCGCGGAGCGTGCACAGGTGCCCGGCCTGGTCGTCGATCAGGCTGGCGTAGGACTTGTAGGTGGCAAAGCTGCCGGTGCGCACGGCCTTCTGCAGCCGGTGGATCGATTCCGGGCTGAACAGGTGGTACTCGCCATTGGCGCGCCACTGGTACTGGCCACCGGCCGCCAGCGCCTGGCCGGCGATGGGCCGGTCGGGGAAGGCGGCCTGGTGGCGCAGGATCACCTCGCGGGCAACCACGTCCATGCCGATGCCGCCCACGCGGGATGCCGTCCAGGTGAAGTGCTCGTCTATGAGGTCCTGGCGGAGGCCGACGGCCTCGAAGAGCTGGGCT
The DNA here is from genome assembly GCA_039926785.1 of Gammaproteobacteria bacterium. Taxonomy (GTDB): domain Bacteria; phylum Pseudomonadota; class Gammaproteobacteria; order Steroidobacterales; genus SHZI01. The sequence goes on along the minus strand of JBDSWH010000132.1, from coordinate 2,350 downwards.
CCGTGGTAGCTCTGCACGGCCGAGACGCCCATCTTGGACATCACCTTGACGACGCCCTTGGTGGCTGCCTTGGCAAAGTTCTTGCAGGCCGTCTTGTGGTCCACGCTGGGCAGCAGGCCGTCGACAATCATTCCGTCCAGCGTTTCGAAGGCCAGGTACGGGTTGATGGCACTGGCGCCGTAGCCGATGAGCAGCGAGAAGTGGTGCACCTCCCGGGCCTCACCTGTTTCCAGCACCAGACTCACCCGCGTGCGCAGGCCTTCACGGATCAGATAGTGATGAAGGCTCGAGATGGCGAGCAGCGACGGGATTGGCGCGAACTCCTTGTTCACGCCCCGGTCGCTGAGGATCAGCACGTTGATGCTCTCGCTCTCGATCATCCGGCGGGCCGTGCTCCAGAGGTCCTCGAGCGCGCCCACCAGGCCCTTCTCGCCCCGGGCGATGCGGAACAGGCTCGACAGCATGCCGACCCGCAGGCCCGGCAGCTCCACGCGCCGGACCTTGGCAAATTCCTCGTTGGTCAGGATGGGGCTCTTCAGTTCGAGCCGCCGGCAGTCGGCCGGCTGGGGCTCGAGCAGGTTGCCCTCGGAGCCCAGCCAGACTTCCGCCGCCGTGATCAGCTCCTCGCGGATGCAGTCGATCGGCGGGTTGGTCACCTGGGCAAACAGCTGCTTGAAGTAGTCGAAGAGCAGCCGCGGCTTGCTGGACAGCGCCGCCAGTGGCGTGTCGTTGCCCATCGAGCCCACGGCCTCGACGCCGTCCTTGCCCATCGGCGTGAGGATGATGCGCTGGTCCTCGAACGTGTAGCCGAACGCGATCTGCCGCTGGAGCAGTGTGTCGTGGTCCGGGGCCGGGACCTCGGGCGCCGGCGGCAGCTTCTCCAGGTGCACGAGGTGCTCGTCGAGCCACTGGCGGTAGGGCCGCTCGTTGGCGATTTGCCGCTTGATCTCGTCGTCCTCAATGATCCGGCCTTCCTCCGTATCCACGAGGAACATGCGGCCCGGCTGCAGCCGGCCCTTGCGGAGCACGTTCTCCGGCGGGATGTCGAGCACGCCGGCCTCGGACGCCATGATCACCAGGTCGTCCTTGGTCACGTAGTAGCGCGACGGGCGCAGGCCGTTGCGGTCGAGCACCGCGCCAATCTTCCTACCGTCGGTGAAGGCGATCGAAGCTGGACCGTCCCAGGGCTCCATCAGGCTGGAGTGGTACTGGTAGAAAGCCCGCTTGTCGTCTTCCATGCTGGCGTGGTTCGACCAAGGCTCCGGGATCATCATCATGATCGCGTGGGGCAGCGACCGGCCCGCAAGCACAAGCAGCTCGAGGACGTTGTCGAACATGGCGGAGTCGCTGCCGTTCGGGTTGACGATCGGCGGGATCTTGGCAATGTCCTCGCCGAACAGCTCGGATTCGAACAGGGCCTCGCGGGCCCGCATCCAGTTGATGTTGCCCCGGAGCGTATTGATCTCTCCGTTGTGCGCCAGGTAGCGGTACGGGTGCGAGCGGTCCCAGCTGGGGAAGGTGTTGGTGCTGAACCGGGAATGGACCATAGCCAGCGAGGTTTCCATCGCCGGGTCCAGCAGGTCGGGGTAGTAGGCCGTCAGCTGCTCGGTGAGGAGCATGCCCTTGTAGACGAGCGTCTTGCAGGACAGGCTGCAGACGTACCAGAAGTCCGCGCCGTCCAGCGTGGAGGTGCGGATCTCGCTGTAGCCCCGCTTGCGGATGATGTACAGCTTGCGCTCGAACGCCAGTTCGTCGAGGGGCTTGCCGGCCAGTGCCGGATCCTGGCCGATGAAGACCTGACGCAAGAAAGGCTCGGAGCCCCGGGCCGTCTCCCCGAGCGACTTGTTGTTGGTCGGTACCGTGCGCCACCCGAGAACGGTCTGGCCCTCGGACTGGACGATCTGTTCGAACTTCTCCTCCAGCTTGCGTCGCTTGCTGGCATTGCGGGGCAGGAAGAGCAGGCCGCTGCCGTACTCGCCGGGGGCGGGCAGGGCAAAGCCATGCTTTTCCGCGACCTTCTGAAGGAATCCGTGGGGCATCTGCAGGAGAACTCCGGCGCCGTCGCCAGTGTTCACCTCGCAGCCACAGGCGCCACGATGATCCAGGTTGCGCAGGACCTGGATCGCCTGGGCCAGGATCCGGTGGGACTTGCGACCCTTGATGTCGACGACGAAGCCGACGCCGCAGGCATCGTGCTCGTGGACCGGATCGTTGAGGCCCTGCTTGACCGGGGCCTGCAGGGTCTCCGGCCGCTGGTTTTTCGAGGGCAGGGTTTCCCTGCCACTCCGCTCGTGGTTGTCCATAGGTCTGTCTCGGGATCTGTCTCGGGATCGGAAACGGGGGCCGCGAC
>JBDSWH010000131.1:0-22085 GCA_039926785.1 Gammaproteobacteria bacterium | reverse complement strand
TATCTTGCTGGCTGAGGACGACCTGATCGACGAGAAGGCCTTCCTTCGCGCGATCGAGAAGCTCCGCATCAAAAATCCGGTGACGATCGCCCGCGACGGCGTCGAGGCCTGGGATATCCTGAAGGGTACGAACGGGAAACCGCCCCTGCCACGGCCGAACCTGCTGGTGCTCGACATCAACATGCCCCGGATGAACGGGCTGGAACTCCTCGAACGCATCCGGGACGACGCCGAACTGCACGACTCGATCGTCTTCATGCTGACGACCTCCAACGATGATGAGGACAAGATCGAGGCCTTCAACCTCAACGTGGCGGGCTACATGCTGAAGTCCGACGTGGGCAACAGCTTCGTGAAGGCCGTGGAGCTGGTGGACAACTACTGGCGGGTGGTCGAGTTCCCCCAGTCTACGATCCGGCGGAATGGCGCCGCCGGCGACGACGACCGCCGGCAATACGTGCGGCACCCGGACTCCCGCGGGGTCCTGTAGCAGTTGCAGGAGCCGCTTCGCGCTGGAGCGGACCCTACTTGTTGCAGGAGTCCTCGGCTTCGATCACCAGGCCGCTGGCCTCGGAAGCCAGGGCATCTTTCCGCTTGTCGGAAGCGTTGTTCTTGTCGAGCGCCTGGTAGGCCTTCCTGGCTGTTTCCTTGTCTTCCGAGCTCGAGGCCGTGAGCAACATCGCGAGCTTGAGGTCGCCGGGCGAGAGCTTGCCGGACAGGTACTTCCACGCGCAGTCGCACTGGGCCGACGTCAGGCCATCAACCTTGCAGATTTCCGCGTCGAAGGTGGCGCGGGGCGAGCCGCCCTCCTGCGCGTCGCCGGTCGCATCAGCAGCGGGCCCCTGGGCAGCGGCGACGCTGCCGATCAGTGCCAGCGCAAGACCGGAAACCAGGGTAGTGGTCAGTCGCATGATGTCGTCTCCCGGACCAGATAGGGATCGATTTTCCCCTATCTGCCACCCCCCGTCACCTGCGCATTCCGAGCATAATGCCGGCATCGTCCAGGAGTCCGTGGCGTTGCAGCCAAGCCAGGGCTTCATCGGCGTCGTCCTCGAACCAGCGCTGGGTGGAACCCAGGCGGAAGCTGTAGCCCCAGGCATCCATGTCCGCGAACAGCCGTTCCCGGCTCCAGCCCGGAGCTGCGAGCTTCGCTGCCAGGAGGACCTGCAGGTAGCAGACGGCGTCCTCCTCGACCAGATCACTGCCCGCATCCCCGTGCAGGCCGGCACGTCGCACGGGTGGCATGCACAGGTAGTGCGCGGCCTCGTGGAGCAGGGAATGCAGCGGCGTATCGGGACGGACGAAGAGCTGATCACCGCAGAGGCCGGCCTCGGGTTCGCCCCAGTAGGTGCCGGTGATGGACGCCGCGTCGGGGAGAAGGACCAGGCGTAGGCCAAAGCCCATCAGCAGGTCCGCCGCGCCGGCGGCATCGATCTCGCGAATCGTCATTACGCCAGTCAACGTTGGCTTTCCGAAGTCGCCCGACTTAGGCTTGCCGTCGCATTATGAGCGGCCAGAGCAAATCCAAGGAGGCAGCGCCGGGCTGGCCGTCGTTCCCGGCGACGCTCACGCTCCCGGGCCTGCTGGACGGCCTCAAGGTTTCTCAGTGGTGGCAGGCCCCGGAACTGGCCGAGGGCCAGCAGAAGCAACTGGCCTGGCTCGTCAACTGGGCGGCCGCCCAGGTCCCGTACTACGAAGGCACCCGCTGGGCGCGCACTGGGCAGCAAGCTGAACGCCCGGACGCTACCCGCCGGCGATGCGCCGGTGAGTTTGCTGCGCACGTCCGGGTCGACCGGCATTCCGGTCGAAGTCCGCACCACGGCCCGGACCCGGATGATCTGGGACGCGCTGACCATTCGCGAGCACCTTTGGTGGCGGCGTGACTTCTCGAAGCGAATGGGCGTCATCCGCTTTCGCAAGCGCGACCAGCGCACGACTGACGGGCAGACCCGCGACGGCTGGGGCGCGCCGGTGGGACTGCTCTACCGCAGTGGCCCCTCGTCGGCCATGCATATTGGCAACTCGGTGGAGCAGCTCGCCGACTGGCTGGTGGCCTTCAACCCGACTTACCTGCTGGCCTACCCCAGCATCACGGGTCCGCTGATGGACGCCGTGGCGGCGCGCGGCGGCCGTCCGCCAGCGCTGGAAGAGGTACGGCTGATCTCGGAACCCCTGGACCCGGAGCTGCAGGCACGGCTCGCGACCGAGTGGCAAGTGCGCTGCACCGATCTCTACTCAGCAAACGAGGTCGGTTACATCGCGTTCCGGTGCCGGGAACAGGGTGCGCTGCACGTCCAGTCGGAATCGCTGCTGGTCGAAGTGCTGGACGATGGGGGCAACCCCAGCGCACCCGGTGAGACCGGCCGGATCGTTGTCACGTCGTTGCACAACTTGGCAACACCGCTGTTGCGCTACGAGATCGGCGACTACGCCGAGGTCGGTGCCCCGTGCAAGTGCGGTCGCGGGCTGCCGGTGCTGGGCCGAATCCAGGGTCGGGTCCGGAACCTCGTGCGGACGCCCGATGGCCGGCGCTACTGGCCCACTGGCCTCGGCAGGATCCGCCGAGTCCCCGCCATCATCCAGGCCCAGTTCGTCCAAACGGGACTTAACAGCGTGGAACTGCGGGTAGTGCTGTCCCGCCCCCTGGATGAGGCCGGGACTGAAGAAGCCCGGGGCCATGCGCGCCTTGCGCTCGGCCATCCCTTTGATGTCACCGTGGTCCCGATGACGGAAATCCCCCGAGGACCCACCGGCAAGTTCGAGGAATTCCTTTCGCTGGTGGAACCCGGGTAGCGGCCAGTCGCCGCGGACTATTGGGCCGGCCGGCGCCGCAGCGGAACGTCCAGTTCGAGGTCCTTGCCGTCCCGCCGAAGCCTGACCCGGGACTGATCGCCCCAGCGGTAACCTGCCATCAGTCCGCGAAGTGTGGCATCCGTCGTGATGGCAGTACCGTCCATGGCCAACAGGACGTCTCCCACGCGGATTCCGGCCCGCTGTGCCACGGAATTCTCGCTGACCTGGATAATCTGGGTGGGCTCCTTGCCGAAGCTGCCCATCAGTGAAAGGCCAAGGGGGGGATACAGGGGCTCGCCCTCCCGGGGCAGGCCCCAGATGAAGGACGCGTAGGAAGCCCGCAACTGGGTCACGGGCAGACCCTCATCATCAACCACGGGCACCGGAACGAGCGATGCGATGCCGCCCTCGTAGTACGCGCGAATCTGCCTCTCGGCCCCCAGGCCGAAAGTCACGTGGCCGGCCCCGATGAGCACCACCATTATCGCCTTCGGCCCTCCATGCTGCTTCAGGGCCTGCAGGGCATTCCAGCCCATCGTGGCATCCCACATGGTCTGTGCCCGGTACAAGCCCTCCAGCGCGGCTGCATTCATGTGCAGGGCATCGTCCTTGTCGAAGAACGCGCGGTACATCTTCTGGTGCTCGGCATTCTCCGGCGCCAGCTTCGGCGGCAAGTGCGCGGCTTCCTCTGCCGTCAGGTCCTTGAAGCCCTTGGCACGCACGGACTTGACCACCTCCCGCGGGCTGTTTATCGCGTACATGCCAAGGCCATTCGCCTGGGCGTAGAGAAAGATCTGCCGGTAGTAGTTCCAGTGGTAGCCCCAGTTTTCGTACCAGCGCCCAAGGTCCACAAAGCGGTCCTCCGGATAGCGCCCGGCGTTCCAGCCGTCGAGGACGGCCTGTTCCGTGTAGGGAAACATCTCCAGGCCGATGAGCACCTCGCGGCCCGCGTCGTGCAGCGCCTTGATGGTGCGGAACTGAACGTCGTGGAAATCCTGGTTCGTGTGATTCTCACCGATGAACAGCAGGCCGGTATTCGCCAGGCGGCCGGCCATTTCTGCCGGCGTGATGACGGTGCCATTGGTCGTGTCGGTAATGCCGTCGAGCACCAGGGGCACTTCCCGGCCGCGCCGCGCCGGGTCGCCAATCTCCATGTGCAGGACAGCCTGGCCGGCAAGGAGCAGGCCGGGAAGCGTGCTTCCCAGGCAGACCCAGAGGATCGATCGAACGGCGGTCATGGACTGATTCCTCGGACAGGGTGCCCGCGGCAGGTCACTCGACGTGGAAGAACTGGAGCTCACCGAACTGGCCGTCCGCTGCCCCCGCCACAGACGCCGGCGGGTCGCCCAGCCTCTCTGCCCAGCGCCGGGCCTCGGCGAGACTGTCAGTGTAGTAGCGGACCCGGTCAGCAGCCGGCAAGGCGGTGGCGTCGCAACCCGTGGCCTCAAGTGCCGCGTCGAGGGAAAACTTTTCATGGATCTCACGGAAATCCCGGTGGCACCACACGCCGCTGGCCGGATCAAATGCGTACAGCTGAAGGAACCGGTAACCGTATTCCGCGAGGAATTCGACGGCATCCATGACAAACCCGGCCTCGGCGTCATCCATCGTGTAGTGGAATCCAACCCGGCACCAGCCGGGCTTGATGCCCAGGAAGCCCTTCTGGACCCAGCTCCGGTAGCGCTCCGACGTGGCATTGTCGATGCCGAGCAGGCGGTGCCCGTACGGCCCTGCGCAGGAACACCCGGCCCGGGACTGGATGCCGAATAGGTCATTCAGAAGGACCGTTACGGCCTTCGGGTGCAGGTAGTGGCTCCGCGGATCGCGAAGGTTGAAGGACACGATGCCGATGCGTCGTGACGGGTCGGGGTTGCCGAGGATCTCAATGCGGGAATTCGCCGACCAGCGGCCCATCGCCCGCGCGAGCAGCTGTTGCTCGCGCGACTCGATGCGGTCGGTTCCAATGCGGGACTTCAGATCGATTGCCAGTGCGGCCTTCAGTGTCTGCAGGACGCCTGGAGTACCCGCCTTTTCCCGTTCCTCGACGTCCTGGATGAAGTCCTGGTCCACGGGACTGACGTAGTCCACCGTGCCACCGCCCGCCACGCTCGGGGGCAGATCGCGCGAATACAGGCGCTCGTTGAACACGAGCACGCCGCTCGACCCGGGGCCTCCCAGGAACTTGTGGGGCGAGAGAAAGACCGCGTCGAGCGAGGGGTCGCCGCCCTCCGGACCCGGATCGGGATTCATGTCGATCCCGACGTAGGGCGCGCTGGCCGCGTAGTCGAAGCAGGCATAGGCGCCATGGGCGTGTAGCAGCCGGGCAATCGTGGGCACGGGCGAGCGCATGCCCGTCACGTTGGAGGCCGCGGAAAAGGAACCGACACGCAGCCGGCCCTGATAGGCGGGATCCTTGAGCAGCAACTCGAGGTGCGCCAGATCAATGCCGCCGTCAGGCGCCAGGTTGACCTCGACGACCGTCGCGAGGCCCTGCCGCCAGGTGACTTCATTGGAGTGATGCTCGTAGGGTCCGACAAACACGACAGTCTGCCGCGCCTGGTGAAAGCGTTGGAACGCGTTGAACGGATCGTCACCGATGAATTCCCGCAGCAGTTGCCCGACCGCTCGCCGGGTGGGCGGCGGCAGGGCCACGCCCAGGATCTGCTGCAGCTTGTCGATGGCGCCGGTTGCGCCGGTGCCGCAGGCGATGATCCGCCCGTTCGGGCCCGCGTTCACGGCCCGCTTGATGGTGTGTTCAGCCGAGTGCAGCAACTGGCTCATGCTGCGTCCGGTGAGGTCATCTTCGGTGTGGGTATTGGCGTAGTTCCGCTGCAGGCACTGAACGTAGCGCTCTACGAATGTCAGGCAGCGGCCCGACGCGGTGTAGTCGCAATAGAGGAGCATCCGCTGGCCGAATGGCGTCGCGAAGAACGAATCTATGCCGACCACCTGCGAGCGAAGGAACTCGAAAGACCAGGGTTTCATCCGTGGGATTGTACGGCCGCGACCGCTACAAAAGAGGAATATGGAGCGGGTGATGGGAATCGAACCCACGTTAGCAGCTTGGGAAGCTGCAGTTCTACCATTGAACTACACCCGCTTCGGGCATGATTCTAGAGCATGACGCGACCGGGTTTCACCGCTTCCAGCCTCCACGAAGGAGCTCCGTGACGGACAGCCCCAAGGACGGGCCGAGTGCCCGCCCCGTGCGCAGCTTCGTCCGCCGGGCCGGGCGCCAGACCCGGGCGCAGGAGCGCGCACTACAGGAACTGTGGCCGCAATTTGGTCTGGACCCGGCAGCTCCCGGGGCGAGCCCGGGGCTCGACCTGGGTGCCACCTTTGGCCGCGAAGCGCCCTGCGTCCTCGAAATCGGCTTTGGCAACGGCGACGCCCTGGTCGGCACGGCGGCCGGATCTCCGGAGCGCAATTTCCTGGGGGCCGAGGTCCATGCGCCCGGGGTCGGCCACTGCCTGCTCGCAATGGAGCGCCTGGGCCTGACCAACGTGCGGCTGCTGATGCAGGACGCCGTCGATATCCTCCAGGACCGGCTGCCGCCACACAGCCTCGCGGGCGTGCACCTGTACTTCCCCGACCCCTGGCACAAGAAGCGCCATCACAAGCGACGGCTCGTGCAGCCCGATTTCGTTGCACTGCTCGCGGGGCGACTCGCGCCCGGCGGCTATTTTCACGTGGCCACGGACTGGCCCGATTACGCAGCGCACATCGAGGCGGTCATGGCCGGGAGCAGCGCATTCGGCCCGGGGCCCGACCTCACGACGGCCCGGCCGCGCACGCGCTTTGAGGCGCGCGGCGAGCGGCTCGGACATCAAATCTGGGAGGTTGTCTATCAGCGGACTTCCTGAAGATTACAGTTGGATTTTCCGTGTACCCATCCCGGCTGAAATGCGCTATAAAAAACTCAGTCCACTCACGGGCCATTGCCATGAACGAGCGTGCCTTCTCCATCCCACTGGGTCTCCCGGAAGTCGGGAGCTGGTTCCGCATCGGCGACGGCAAGACCTTCGAGGTGGTTGCTGTGGACGACAAGGACCGGACCGTCGACATCCAGCACTTCGATGGCACCATCGAGGAAGTCGACGCGGATGGCTGGCGCGAAATGGCTGCGGAGCCAGTCGAGGCACCGGAAGACTGGTCTGGCTCCATGGACGTGGATAGCGAAGATCTGCCGGAGAACGAAGTGAAGCACCAGGGCTTCGACGACCCGCTGGATTTCGTGGACGGGTACGAGTCCTAGCCGGCGCGCCTACACGCGCACCAGACCTACACCCGGACCAGGACGGCCCCGTCCTCTACCCTGCATTCCAGCGCGCGCAGCGAGCGGCCGGCGCACGGTCCAAAAACGCAAAGGCCTGACTCGGGTTCGAAGAGTGCTTGATGGGAGGCGCAGCGCAGCAACTTCTGCCCGGGCACCAGGAACTCGTCGTCGGCCAGGTTTAGTGGGTGCTGTTTGTGGGGGCACACGTTCGCATAGGCCCGCAACGCGCCGTCCACGCGCACGAGGAAGCCGCGAAAGGGCCAGTCCCCTTCACCCACGAAGAACTCCCGGGCGCCCGGGTCGCCCAGGTCCGCGAGCCGGGCCACGGCGACCATGCCCGGCTCCCGCGTCGGCGACTCGTCACTCATTCAGTCAATCCACTTGCGGCCACGCCACTATCACTTCTGATCGGCCAACGTGGAGATTCGGCTCCAGAGCAGCAACATCAGAAGTACCGCCGGAATCACCGCCAGCGTGGCGATGACGAAATAGGTGCCGTAACTGCTCGCTTCCACGATGCCGCCTGCGAAGACGCCGAGCACCTTTCCGGGCAGGTTCACCAACGAGCTGAGCAGGGCATATTGCGTGGCAGTGTGCTCGCGGTTAACGAGGGATGACAGGAACGCTACCGCCGCCGTACCGAGGAACCCCAGGGCAAAGTTCTCGATCGAGATCACTCCCGTCAGGACCAGCAGGTTGCCGGGCTGAGCAATCAGCCAGAAATAGGTGAGATTGCACAACGCGGTGAGAAATACCGACCAGAACAGCGGTCCGCGTACGCCCCAGCGCGCCACTGCCATGCCGCCGGCAAAAACGCCGGCGATACCGACCCATGCCCCGTACAGTTTGGTGACGGCACCGATCTGAGTCTTGCTAAAGCCCATGTCGATGTAGAACGGGCTCATGATGCCGCCGACCAGTGCCTGCTCGGGGATCTTGAACAGCAGGATGAACAGCAGGAACAGCAATGCCGTGCGCCAGCCATAGCGGCGGAAGAAGTCGGCGAAGGGATTAATCACGCTTTCCTGCATCGTCCGGCCCCAGGTCGTTGGCGCGCGCCGCGTGAATTCAGGCTCTTTCGCACGCAGGTTGACCACGATCGGCAACAGCATCAGGGCCGCCAGCATCTGGTAGATGGCGGACCAGGAGATATGGTCTGCAAGGATCAGTGCGGCCATGCCGGTGACGATAAGCGCGATGCGGTAGCCGAGCGAATATACCGCGGTCAGCGCACCCTGGTCGGATACCGGCGCTATTTCAATACGGTAGGCATCGACCGCAATATCCTGGGTGGCACCGGCAATCGCCACGACCAGCGTGGCGGCGATGAACAATTGCAGTTGCGCAGGCGTGACCAGTGACATCGCCAGCAGCCCTGTCGCAACGCCAATCTGCGCCAGCAACAACCAGCTGCGGCGGCGGCCCATGCGGGCGATGAATGGCACTTCGGCGTGATCGAGGAGCGGCGCCCACAGGAATTTCAGGGCATAGGCCAGGCCAGCGCTGGCGATGATCGTGATTTCCTTGAGCTCGACGCCATCGTCTTTCAGCCAGTACGCCAGGGTACCCGCCACGAGCAGGAATGGCAGGCCTGAGGCGAAGCCGAAGAAGAACATGGTCCACGCCGCCGGCTGGGTGAACGATTTCCAGACCGTAGGCCGGACAGGCTTGTCCGCTGTCTTCCCGCTCACCGTAATTAGTCCAGGTCGAAATCGATGAGCAGTGGGGCGTGATCCGAAAAGCGGTTGTCCTTGTAGATGCCGGCCGTCCGGGCCGCGCCCTTCAGCGCGGGCGTGCCGATCTGGTAGTCGATGCGCCACCCGACGTTCTTGGCCCAGGCCTGGCCGCGGTTCGACCACCAGGTGTACTGATCCGGCTCCGGGTTCACCTCACGGAACGTGTCGGTGAAACCCAGCGGTCCGAACAGGTCGTCGAGCCAGCGGCGTTCCTCGGGCAGGAAGCCCGAGTTCTTCTGATTGCTGCGCCAGTTCCTCAGGTCGATCTCCTTGTGAGCGATGTTCCAGTCCCCGCAAATCAGGTACTGGCTGCCATCCTTGCGGCCACTATCCTCGCCCAACCGGACCAAATGGGCCCTGAACTCCGTCATGAAGCGGAACTTGGCCTGCTGGCGCTCCTCACTCGACGAGCCCGACGGCACGTACAGGGACACGATGGACAGGGGGCCGAAGCGGGCCTCCAGATAGCGGCCCTCGGCGTCGAATTCCGGGGAACCGAAGCCCCGCACGACCTCGTCCGGCTCGCGGCGGGTGTAGAGAGCGACGCCGCTGTAGCCCTTGCGCTGGGCGGGCTCGTAGTAGCAGTGGAAACCGCGCGGGCGAAACTGGGGGGCCGCAATCTGGCCGGCATCCGCCCGCACCTCCTGCAGGCACAACACGTCGGCGCGTTCCCGCGCGATCCAGTCAAACAAGCCCTTGCGGGCAGCGGCGCGGATGCCGTTGACGTTGAGCGTGACGATGCGCATGGAGGCCTTGAGTGTACGATATCGGCGTCAGCGGAGGTTTGGCGGCATGCGCGGCTACAAGCAGGAATTCATAGAACTTGCCCTGGACGTCGGGGTGCTCCGCTTCGGACAGTTCAAACTTAAATCGGGCCGCAACAGCCCGTACTTCTTCAATTCCGGACTGTTCAACACTGGCTATGCGGCTGCCAAGCTGGGCCGCACGTATGCGGCGGCGGTCGCAGACTCGAGGATCGAGTTCGACATGCTGTTCGGCCCCGCCTACAAGGGCATTCCCCTTGTGGCGCTGACGGCGTCGGCACTGGCGGAGCATCACGGGCGCGACCTGCCGTTCTGCTTCAATCGGAAAGAGATCAAGGAGCACGGCGAGGGTGGGGCGATTGTGGGCGCACCGGTCTCCGGCCGGGTGCTCATCCTGGACGACGTGATCACCGCCGGCACGGCGATCCGCGAAACCGTCACCCTCCTCCGTCAGGCGGGGGGCACCCCGGCGGGGGTGGTCATCGCCCTGGACCGCCAGGAGCGTGGCAACGGGGAGTTGTCAGCCATTCAGGAAGTGGAGCAGACTTTCGGCCTACCTGTGGCCAGCATCATTCGGCTCGACGATCTCGTTGAGCACCTGGAAGCCACGACGGCGCACCGGCAATTCCTGCCTCTCGTGCAGGATTACCGGGAACGGTACGGGGTCACAGCCTGAAGTGCGGACCGGCAGCGGCCAAGTGCGAGATTGATCACTTTTTTCGGTTAAATGACGGGGATAATCGGCCCGGGAGCGGAACCTGGGTGGTTTCGCGGGGTGCGGGGAAAAGCTATGCGTGCGTGGGCATTCAGATGACTCACCGGGGTGCTTGGCTGCGACTCCCACTGGCGGCGCTTGTCGTCGCCTCGCTGGCCTTGCTCGCTCCCGATATCGGGCACTCGGCGGAGAAGAAGAAGGCCCACCGCGCCACCAGGTCAGGCGACAGTTCAGGCGAGGTCTACCGCTGGGTAGATAACGATGGCGTCGTGCACCTGGGCGACCAGGTGCCCCCCGAGTACGCGCCGATCGACCGCCAGGTACTTAACCAGTACGGCGTGCCGCTGCGGACCGAGCAGGGCGTCATGACCGAGGAAGAGATCGAGGCGGAGCGCAAGGCTGCCGCCGAGAAGAAGGCGGCGCTGGCCGCCGCGCGCCGCGACGAGGTGCTGCTGAACACCTACCTGTCGGTCGAGGAGATCGAGGCGCTGCGCGACCGCCGGATCGAGCTGATCGGCGGCCAGATCTCCGTAACCACGACCTACCTCCAGAGCCTGCGGGATCGCTTGAAGCAGCTGCAGGTGGAGGCCAGCACTTTCAAGCCCTACAGCAAGGATCCGGAGGCCGGACCCATCGACCAGAAGCTGGCCGAGGAACTTGCCGACACTGCGGATTCGATCGCACTGTACGAGAAGACGTTGCTGGACACCCGCACTCGGCAGAGCCGCGTCGTGATGACCTTCGATGCGGACATCGCCCGGTTCAAGGAACTCAAGGGCCTGTAGTTCGGGGTGTCAGCCGCGGCCGGTGTGGCCGAAACCGCCGGCGCCACGCTCGGTGGCGTGAAACTCGTCGACGATTTCGAATTCCACCTGCCGGACCGGCACAAACACCATCTGCGCCAGCCGCGCCCCGGGTTCCAGCACGAACGGCTCGCTCCCACGGTTCCAGCACGACACCATCAGCTGCCCCTGGTAATCCGAGTCGATGAGTCCGACCAGGTTACCCAGGACGATGCCGTTCTTGTGACCCAGGCCGGAGCGCGGCAGGATCACGGCGGCAAGGCCGGGATCGCCTATGTAGATCGCCATGCCCGTGGGAACCAGGATCGTCTGGCCTGGCTGGACCGTCACCGGCTGGTCCACGCAGGCGCGAAGGTCGACGCCGGCCGAGCCCGTCGTGGCGTAGTCCGGTAGGGGAAAATCCTTGCCGAGGCGCGCGTCGAGGAGGCGCAGCTGGATCCTGCTCACGGGACTGCGGTCAGCCGGGTCGGCGCAGCGGCGTGATGTTGGTGCTGCGCATCGCGGCAAAGCGGGTCGCCACGGTGCCGACGATGTGGCGGGCGAGGTCGCACTTGGCCATCCTGCCGAATGACTGCTGGCCGTCCCGCCAGAGAATAAGGACACTGTTCTCATCCTCGTCGAAGCCGAGCTTCGCGCCCACCTGGTTCGCAACAATCATGTTGAGGCGCTTGCCCTCCAGTTTCTGGCGGGCGTACTCCTCGACCCGCTCGGTCTCGGCGGCAAAACCCACGGTGAAGGGCGCACGGGGACGAGCCGCGATAGTGGCCAGCAGGTCCGGCGATTTCACCATGTCCAGCACGAGTCGTTCGGCGCGCTTCTTGATCTTCTGCGGTGCAGGCTCCGGCCGGTAATCGGAGATCGCCGCCGCACCGATATAGATGTCGGCCTCGGCAATCCGGTCAATGGTTGCGGCAAACATCTCGGCCGCGGTCTCTACGTCCACGCGGCGCACACCCGGTGGCGTCGGCAGGTTCACTGGACCAGCGATCAGCGTGACCTCGGCGCCCGCCTCCACCGCGGCACGAGCTACGGCGAAACCCATCTTTCCCGAGCTCCGGTTGCTGACGAACCGCACCGGATCAATGGGCTCGCGCGTAGGCCCCGCTGTAACCAGCATCCGGACGCCCCTGAGCTGGTCCCGGAGCAGGCCGGCTAGCTCGCCGGCGGGCTCTTCGATGAGGGCTGCAGCGATATCTGCCGGTTCTACCATTCGGCCCGGACCCACATCGCCGCAGGCCTGGCTACCCGACGCCGGACCGATAAACCGGACGCCACGGGATTCCAGCGTGGTCCGGTTGGACTGGGTGGCAGCGTGGCGCCACATGGCCTGGTTCATGGCGGGAGCGAGGACGACCGGTGCGGACGTGGCCAGGCAAAGCGTGGTCAGCAGATTGCCGGCCGCGCCGGCGGCGAGCTGGGACATGAGGTGCGCCGTGGTCGGGGCGATCAGCACAATCGTCGCCCACCGCGCCAGCTCGATATGGCCCATGGCCGCTTCTGCGGCTTCGTCCCAGAGCTCCGACCGTACCGGGTAACCCGAGACAGCCTGGAAGACGGTGGGCGCAACCAGGCGGGTCGCGCTGGGCGTCATCACTACGCGGACTTCGGCGCCGGCGTCCTTGAGGCGCCGCACCAGGTCAGGGCTCTTGTAGGCGGCAATACCGCCGGTGACCCCAAGCAAGACGCGCTGATTGTCCAAAGCGCCCAAGCGCCGTACCTCGTGTTGCGGGCCAAAAGCTTAGCGCAACCCCGGCTCGCGGGCCGTGCTTTGTCCGCGAAGCGTCGAGATTCGCGGCTTGGTCCGCTGGAGTGCCACGCCCAGAATGCCACCCGCATGCCGGCCACGGGCCCGCAGCCTGTCGGTGCCCACCCGGGTCCGGACGGTACAGGGGCAAGACGCATTAAAAGCAGACTGATCAAGCACTGGCCGGCCGCCGAGCGTCCGCGGGAACGGCTGGCCCAGTCGGGTCCGGGCCACCTGACCGATGCGGAACTCCTGGCGATCCTGCTGGGGCGTGGCGTGGCGGGGGTATCGGCACTGGACCTGGCCCGGCAATTGCTAATCCGGTTCGGCGGCATGCGCGGGGTTCTGAACGCGGGGCCGAATGAACTCGAGACCCTGCACGGCCTCGGGCCGGCCAAGTCGGCAATCCTTACGGCCACCCGGGAGTGCTGCTGTCGTTACATGGGCGAGAAGCTGGCGCCCGGTAAGGCCATCAGTTCGCCCGCCGACAGCCAGGACTTCCTTCTTGCCCGGCTCCGCGACCGGCCCCACGAGGTGTTCTGCTGCATTTTCCTGGACAACCGGCACCGGGTCCTGGCCTTCGAAGAGCTGTTCCGCGGCACGATCGACAACACCACGGTCTATCCCCGGGAGGTCGTCCGGCAGGCCCTCCTCCGGAACGCAGCCGCCCTGATCCTGGCCCATAACCACCCATCCGGCGTCCCGGAACCCAGCGATGCAGACCGCCTCATCACCCGCCGGATCCGGGACGCCCTCGAGTTGGTGGATGTACGGCTTCTGGATCATTTCGTAGTCGGGGACGGCAGCTGCGTGTCCCTTGCCAGCCGGGGGTTGCTGTAGCCCCTCTTCCGCTGGTATAAAGTGCGGCCGTCGGGTGTCCCGGCGGACCACCAAGTTATTGACTCACTGAGGTTTTGTTATGTCCCGGGTCTGTCAGGTCACCGGCAAGAAGCCGGCTTACGGCAATACCGTGTCCCACGCCAACAACAAGAAGCGTCGGCGGTTCCTGCCCAACCTGCACACGCACCGGTTCTGGCTGGAGGGTGAAAAGCGTTTCGTTACGCTGCGCGTTTCCACCCATGGCCTCCGCACCATAGACAAACTCGGCATCGAACAGGTGCTTGAGAACCTGCGCGCCGCGGGCGACGCGGTGTAGGAGCGCGTTCACGCGCGATCCGTTTCCCCAATTTCGACAATCGGTAACTCGCACATGGCCAAGAGCATCCGCGACAAGATCAAGCTGGTATCCAGCGCCGATACCGGGCACTACTACACCACTACCAAGAACAAGCGCACCCATCCAGAAAAGATGGAAGTGAGCAAGTACGATCCGGTCGTGCGCAAGCACGTGCCGTACAAGGAATCGAAGATCAAGTAGGAGCGCCTTAAGGCGCGATCCCCGGAGTATGGCCCTGGGCACGGTCCTGGGCACGGCTCACCGGGTCCACAGTCCAAAAAAAACCCGCCTTACGGCGGGTTTTTTGTGCGCGTTGCAGCCGCTTATGCGAGGGCGGTGCCCGGAGTCGGCAGGTAGCCCCGCAACCGGGCCGAGAATTCCTGCAGCGACTCGATGCCGCTGGCCTCGGCCCTGGAGCACCACTCGCGCAACTGACGCACGAGCGCTTCGTTGCTCACATTGGCCTGCTCCCAGACGGCGACCAGCTGAAGCCTGAACTCGTGCACCGTGCGGAGGGCGTGGTTGCGGTCGAGCAGGCTGGCGAGCCGCGCGCGCGCCTTGTCGTCCAACAGCTGGGGACGACGGATCAGGATGCTTGGCGAGACCTTGCGGGCCGCCATGTCGACCTTCGCCTCGCGACGAAACACCGGAAGGGTGACCCTGGACGAGTAGTCCCGCAGCACGTGCATGCGGTTTACCAGCACTGCCTTCAGCGTCTCGATGTCCACCGGGCGCGGGGCCGGAGCGAACTGGGGCTCCGGCGCCACACGGCGGACCTTGCAGAGTCCGACGGCCTTCAAGAGGGTGATGTACATCCAGCCGATGTCGAACTCCCAGCGCCGCACGGAGAACTTGGCGGACGATGGGAAGGCGTGATGGTTATTGTGCAGTTCCTCGCCACCGATGAGGAGTCCGATCGGGTACAGGTTGGTGGCCGCGTCGTCGGACTCGAAGTTGCGGTAGCCACGGGCATGGCCCAGGCCATTGATGATCCCGGCGGAGAAGATCGGCATGGATGCCATCTGGATGGCAAAGATGGTGATGCCAATGACGCCGAACAGGATGATGTTGATGGTCAGCAGGCCGTAGATGCCGACCCAAGTCAGCGGGGAGTAGAGCTTGCGCTCAAGCCAGTCGTCCGGCGTGCCGCGGCCGTACTTCGCAATGACGTCCGGATTGCGCGCATCCACGCGATACAGCTCCGCGCCTTCCAGCAGGACCTTCTTGAGACCGAAGACTACGGGGCTGTGGGGATCGCCGGGCTTCTCGCAGAGGGCGTGGTGCTTGCGATGGACGGCGACCCACTCACGGGTCACCATGCCGGAGGTGAGCCACATCCAGAAGCGGAAGAAGTGGCGCAGGGCGGGGTGGAGATCGATGGCCCGATGGGCCTGGTCACGATGCAGATAGAGCGTGGTCGCCATCATCGAAACCTGCAGCATGACGAGGGTGACGATCACCTTGCCCCAGCCGCTAAGGTTGAGGATGCCGTTCTGCAGTAGATCGAGAATTTCCATGTCCACCTCAGTAGAAAACAAAACGCGGTCCGGGCCCGGCTCCGAGGCCGGCGCGCGCCACTATAGCGGCGCTCCCAAGTGATTGAAATGCGGACATCGACGGGCCAATACAAGTGTGCAATGCCAGCAAGTGTCGCGCACAAGCCGCACTCCTGGACAGTAAAGCTTGTCCGGCCAGCGATGCCGGGTCGCGGGACTGGGTCCCAGTGTGGGGAAATAGCCCGGCGGGGTCGCGGCAATGCCTGAGTTACCAGAGGTCGAAACGACCCGCCGGGGCCTGGCGCCGTGGCTCGAGGGGCAGCCGATTGCGCAGGTGGTCGTCCGGGTCCCGAAGCTGCGCTGGCCGGTTCCACCCGAGTTCGCCGGCCGCCTGCCGGGCGCCCGGGTTGTGGCGCTCGAACGCCGGGCCAAATGGCTGCTGCTGCGGACCGACCGGGGCACGGCACTGCTGCACCTGGGAATGACGGGCAGCTTCCGCGTGCTGCGTGACCCTCGCCCGCCCGGATTGCACGATCACCTGGACATCGTCACGGGCGCTGGCGTCACCGTTCGCTTCAATGATCCGCGGCGCTTTGGCTCCGTGCTGTGGACGACCGATGACCCCGCCCTGCATCCCCTGATCGCGCCACTGGGTCCGGAGCCACTGGGCAACGACTTCACCGCCGAGTACCTGCGACAACGCAGTCGCAACCGGTCGATCGCCATCAAGCCGCACCTGATGAACGCCCATATTGTCGTGGGGGTGGGCAACATCTACGCGAGCGAAGCGTTGTTCCGCGCAGGGATCCACCCGGCGCGGGCCGCGGGCCGGGTGGCCCTGCCCCGCCTCGCGGGGCTCGTCGCAGCGGTCAGGGAAGTGCTGGTCGAGTCGATCAGGGACGGAGGCACGACCCTGCGGGACTTCCACAACGGCGATGGACAGCCCGGTTATTTCTCCCAGCGCCTCCGGGTCTACGACCGGGCCGGCAGACCCTGCGTCCAGTGCGGCTCCACCGTGAAACAGATGGTCCTCGGACAGCGATCCAGCTACTACTGCCCGCGGTGCCAACGCTGACCACAACTAACGAAACGGGGCGGAACTGCGTGTCCGGTACCTTTTTCAGTAGATGGTGACTTCGCCGCCGCCGCGGGGATCCGAGGCCGCCGCGACGCGACCGGTGGTCCGGTCCCAGGTCACGATCTGCATGTTGCCGTAGCTGCGCTCACTGCGCTCCAGCCGGTGCCCGCGGGCCTCGAGGGCGGTCTTTTCATCCGGCGTGAACGCACCGTCTTCGTAGGACACCACATCCGGGAAATACTGGTGGTGATAGCGCTTCAGGCCCACCATCGCGGTCGCGTCGGCGCCCTCGGACCAGGCCAGCGCGGCCAGCATGACCATACTGATGATGCGGCTGCCGCCGGGCGTACCCAGAATCGCAATACCCCGGTCACTCTCGAGGAATGTCGGCGACATGCTCGACAACATCCGTTTTCCGGGCGCGATGGAGTTTGCCTCGGTGCCGATCAGGTCGAAGCCGTTGGGAACGCCGGTCTTGATGGAGAAGTCATCCATCTCGTTGTTCAGTATCACGCCCGTGCCTGCCGGCATGAATGCCGAACCGAACCAGGTGTTGATGCTGAGCGTGCCCGCTACCCGGTTGCCCGCGCGATCCAGCACGGAAAAATGGGTAGTGTTGGTGCCCCCCGCGGGCTCGGGCAGGATGCCAGACAACTGGACGCTGGGCGTGGACCTGTCCATCAGGATGGAGGTGCGCTGGCCGTCCGCATAAAACGGGCTCAGCAGGCGATCCAGCGGCATGGTGACGAATGCCGGGTCGCCCAGATAGACGGCGCGGTCCCGGTAGGCGCGGCGCATGGCCTCGATCGACAGGTGCTTGCGATCAACTGATGACAGGCGCTCCAGGTCGTAGCCACTGAGAATCTGGAAGACGTTCGCGAGCGCCACCCCGCCAGCCGACGGCGGCGGCGCGGAAACGATGGTCATGCCCCGGTACTGGCTGCGGATCGGTTGCCGTTCGATCACCTCGTAACGGCTCAGGTCATCCAGAGTCCAGATTCCGCCACCGGCGCGCACGCCGTCCACGAGCTGGCGTGCTACCGGCCCCTGGTAAAAGCCGTCCCGGCCGTCAGTCGCCAGCTGCCGCAGGGTGCGTGCCAGATCCGGATAACGCACACGTTCGCCCGCGACGAGTGGCTTGCCCCCGGGCAGGTAAATCGCCGAGAAGCCCGGCGAATTGCGTGCGGCGCGAGCCCGGAACTTGAGGCCCAGCTCCATTCCCCGAGTGACCTCGACGCCCTCCTCGGCGTACCGGATAGCCGGCGCCAGGGATTTCGCCAGCGACAGTCGGCCATAGCGCCGCGCCAGATACACGAGCCCGGCGGGCTCACCGGGAATGCCGGCGGCGAGTGCACCATCGAGCGTGGCGCCGGGGCGTGGTTTGCCCGCGGCATCCAGATACATGTCGTGGGTGGCCGCGCCGGGCGCCACTTCGCGCGCATCCACGAACGTCTGCTTGCCCCTCTTGGCTTCGTGCAGCAGCCAGAACGCGCCGCCGCCGAGGCCCGAAGCGAAGGGTTCGACCACCGCCAGTGCGGCGCTGATGGCCACCGCCGCGTCGAACGCGTTGCCACCAGCAGCCAAAGTATCGGCGCCAGCCTGCGTCGCCAGCGGGTGCGCCGTGGCTATGCCCGCTTCGGCAACCGGACGGATCGCCTTCGCCGGGGTCGGCACGGCCCATGCAAGGGCGACAAGCACGAGCCAGAAGCGATACTTGACGCGCATCAGCGCGCCGCCCGGCGCGGATAGTTCAGCCATGGCGCTCGGCCCTCTTGCGCGCCAGCGCTTCCGCGACGATGGCGGGAACGAACGGGGAAATGTCGCCACCGAGCACCCCGATCTCCCGCACGAAGGTCGAGGAGACAAAGGTGTACTCCTCCGCTGGAGTGAGGAAGATGGTCTCCACCTCCGAGCGCAGGTGCCGGTTCATGGTGGCCAGCTGAAACTCGTACTCAAAATCCGAAACGGCGCGCAGGCCGCGGATGATCACCTTCAGGCCATGCTGGCGCACGTAGTCGACGGTGAGTCCCGCGTAGCCATCCACAAGGATATTGGACGTGTCGGCCAACGCGGTGCGCGCCATGCCAATACGCTCGGCCAGCGTGAACATGGGAGTCTTGTTCGGGCTGGCCGCCACCGCAACGACGACGCGGTCGAAGAGCCGGGCGGCGCGGCGCACCAGATCCACGTGGCCGTTGGTGATGGGATCGAAGGTCCCGGGATACATGGCGCCGACGCTCATGACTTCGTGCTCCTGACAGTGGCCAGCGCGTAACACACGTCCCCGGCCCGGGCTTCGCGGTGCAGGTGCCAGCCATCGGGTAAAACGGGCAATCCCATGCTGCGGGCCGTCTCGAGGTAGACCGCCGCCTGTGGCGCGAGCCAGCCGCGCGCGAGGAGTGTACACAACTCGTTCAGGTTGTTTGCCGCGTACGGCGGATCCAGAAACACGAGGTCAAACTCAGCCAGCGGTGGCCTGTCCAACCAGCGTCGGGCATCAGTGGCCAGCACACGGCCGTTCGCCCGGGGCGTATCGCGGGCCGTGTCCGCTCCTGCCTGGCCGACAAGGCGCACAAGCGTCGACTCGAGTGCGGCGGCGGTTAGGGCATCCCGCTCGACGAACCAGCAATCGGTAGCGCCCCGGGACAGGGCTTCCAGGCCGAGGACGCCGGTGCCCGCGTAGAGGTCGAGGCAACGCGACCCGGGCAACACGGGCATCAGCCAGTTGAACAACGTCTCGCGCACACGGTCGGGAGTCGGGCGGAGCTCGGCGCCTACCCGGACCTCGACGCGCCGGCCGCGCCAGCTGCCGCCAATGATGCGGACGCTGCCCGGCGGGCCACGCCGGTGAGGAGGGGGTTGTCTGCGCGGCATGTGCAAAGTTTAGCTAACATGCCGGGATGCCAGCGGATGCAAATTCCGGGACCCGGTCCCGACCGGGATTTTTCGCTCGCCTGAAGGAGCGTCTGCTGGGGCCGGACTCCGGGCCAGAGACACCTTCACCAGCACCATCCGCACCTTCAGCAGCACCATCCCCGTCGAGACCCGCGCGGTTCCGGCTGGGCGCGGCACTGGACTGGCTCGTGGGCCGGAAATTCGACGATCAGACCGCCGAGGAGCTGGAGACACACCTGCTCGGAGCCGATGTGAGCCTGTCGACGGCAACGGACATTGTCCGCAGGGTCAGGAAACGGGCTGGCAACCGGGACGTCGCCACCGTCGACGACGCCCGCCAGGTGCTGTGCGACGCACTGGTCGAGATCCTGGCGCCCCGGGCAATACCGCTCGTGATTCCGCCCACGCCGCGTCCCTTCGTGATCCTGATGGTGGGCGTCAATGGGTCCGGCAAGACGACGACGATTGGCAAACTGGCGAGGCGCCTGAAGGACGATGGCCTGAAGGTCATGCTCGCCGCAGGTGACACCTTTCGCGCTGCCGCCATCGAGCAACTCCAGGTCTGGGGCGAGCGCAATGATGTGCCGGTGGTAGCCCAGCACGCGGGCGCGGATCCGGCCGCCGTCATCTATGACGCCTTCGAGGCCGCGCGCGCGCGGGGCATCGACGTACTGCTGGCCGACACCGCGGGCCGCCTGCAGAACAAGACGCACCTCATGCAGGAACTGCAAAAGGTGGTTCGGGTCATGCGACGGCTCGACCCCGCGGCACCCCACGAGACGATGATCGTGCTCGACGCCAGCCTTGGCCAGAATGCCGTGGCCCAGGCGAAGCAGTTTCACGAGGCCATCGGCCTTACCGGGATCACGATGACCAAGCTCGATGCCGGCGGCAAGGGTGGCGTGCTGCTGACCCTGGCCGAAGAACTAGCCGTCCCCGTGCGTTTCATCGGTATCGGGGAGCAGGCTGCCGATATGGACGTGTTCGACGCCGGCGAGTTCGCGGCGGCGCTTACTGGAACAACATTGGCTGGAACGGCCGCATGATCCGGTTTGATAACGTCACCAAGCGCTACGACGGCGCCCGCGAGGCCCTGAAGGGCGTGTCATTCCAGGTGGCGCCCGGCGAGCTCGCCTTCCTCACCGGGCGCTCGGGTGCCGGCAAGAGCACGGTGCTGAAACTGATAGCCTTGATCGAACACCCGACCCGCGGCACGGTCACCGTGGACGGGCGCAACCTGGGCAAGCTTAAGGACCGCGAAATTCCTGCTCACCGGCGGCAGATCGGCATGGTCTTCCAGGACAACAAGCTGCTGGGGGATCGCAGCGCCTACGAGAACGTGGCGCTGCCGCTCATTATCAACGGCACGGGAGAGCGGGAGGTTGGCCGGCGGGTGCGCGCCGCCCTCGACCAGGTCGGCCTGCTGGACCGGGAGCGCTACCCGCCCCGCGCCCTGTCCGCGGGTGAACAGCAGCGGCTGGGCATTGCCCGTGCGATCGCCAGCCGGCCCAAGGTGCTGATCGCGGACGAGCCGACGGGCAATCTGGATCCGGACCTGGCACTGGAAGTCATGGGTCTCTTCAAGCGCTTGCACGAGGTCGGCACCACCATGCTGATCGCGACCCACGACCTGCATCTCGTCGAGCGCTTCGGCGGGCGGCGCATCATTCTCGCCGGCGGACAGGTCGACTCCCCCGCGATGGTGCCGGGCGCATGAACGTCGGCAGCTGGCTTACGCGGCACGCCCAGAATGCCCTGGGCGCGCTGGGGACCTTGTCCCGCAATCCGGTTGCCACCGCCCTGACCGTGACGGTGATTGGTATTGCCCTGGCTCTGCCGGCGGCCCTCGGGGTGCTGGTCCAGTCCGGGCGCTCGTTGGCGGGCGGCTGGGCCGACGTCCGGGATTTTTCGGTTTACCTTTCGCCCGGCGTCCCCCTCGACCGCGCGGACTCGCTGGCCACAGAGTTGCGAAGCAATCCCGACGTGGAATCGGTACGGCTCATCCCGGCCGACGCCGCGGCAACAGAGCTGGGCAAGGATCCTGTGTTCGCGGGGGCCATGGCGGCACTCGAGTCAAACCCCCTGCCCCACACTCTGGTGGTCAGGCCGAAGGACGGTATCGACGGCGCTGTCCTTGAGCAACTCGGGGCCACGACCGGCAAAGCCGCGGGCGTGGACGTGGTGAAACTGGACGTGCAGTGGGCTGAACGACTCAATGCCGCGCTGGATTTCCTTCGCCGCCTCGGTCTGGTAATCGGCGGACTGCTCATTGCGGCGGTTGTCATTGTGGTGGGTAACACCATCCGCCTGGATATCCAGAACCGGTCGGCCGAAATCGAGGTGGCCAAGTTGCTCGGCGCCACCGACGCCTTCGTGCGACGGCCCTTCCTCTACCTGGGACTGTGGTACGGCGTCCTCGGCGGCCTCGTGGCCGGTCTCCTCCTGCTGGCCGGCCTCTGGGTTCTCGGCGGCCCGATCACGCGACTCGCGGGCCTTTACGGCAGCAGCTTCGAGCTGGGCAGCGCCAGTGGCGGGAGCCTGCTGGGCGTTCTGGCGGGGGGCATCGTGGCAGGCTGGGGAGGCGCCTGGATGGCTGTTTCCCGTCACC
>JBDSWH010000130.1:0-7357 GCA_039926785.1 Gammaproteobacteria bacterium | reverse complement strand
ACCGATCCGGTCCGCGAGGTACCCGAAGGGAATGATCAGGACGAGCGCCACCAGTTCCGTGTAGGTGGCAAGCATCCCCGTGAGCATGCCCTGCTGGTCCTGGGGGATCTCGAGGTGAACCTCCAGCAGGTAGATCTGCAGGAAGTTCATGCCGGCCAGCATCGCGATGCAGATGAAGGCCGAGTACATGTAGGTCCAGAAATTGACTTTCCGGACGCCGGGCATCAAACGAATGGGCCCGACTCGCTGGAACCCTGTGGCCATCAAGGTCGCCGCGCTAGGCAGCGTCGACGAGCTGCATGACACCCAGGTAGCGGCTCTCAGGCCCGAGATCGAACTGCATCGAGAAGCGGCCCGGTGACCCGGTGACGTCCAGCTGGAATTGCCCGGTGTTCGGCCCTAGCCGGTCGATCTTCCACTCACCAAAGGTGTCCGTCGTCGCCCGGCCGACCTCGCGACCGTTCTGTTTCAGCACGACGAGGGCACCCTCGGCGCATTCCTCGACTCCCTTCAGGTTGGCGACTACTGAGCCGCCGACGAAGCACTGGGTCATCAGGTACAGGTTCTTGTAGTACACGCGCGGCCTGGTGCCGAGCTCCGGCTGCAGGACTTCAAGCCCCTCCTGCGACTTGATCCGCTCCATCTCCCGGTCTTCCACCTTCAAGGACCGGAACACGCCCGTCGGGCAGACCTGCTCCTCGCGCGTCTGCGTCCAGCCCTCATCCAGCAGGTGCGCGTCGAAGATCCACGCCTGCGGAATCTGCTCTTCCTCGTTCCACGACACGGCACCGTACGGGCAGGCGTCGACGATCTGCTTCTGGCCCTTCGACTTCACAGGGTCGATGATCACAATGCCATCCGAGCGCTTGGTGATGGCTCCGTTCCTGGCCGCCTTCATGCACGGTGCGTCATCGCAGTGGTTGCACATCACGGGCATGAAGTGGGCCTCGACGAGCGGACGGCTACCGCGTTCCTTGCGCCGGATCTCGAGCCAGTTATGCCCCTGGGCAGGCTGTGGCGCCGCGTAGCCGGGAAAATCGTTGCCGATGTGCTCGTCCTTCACTGCCAGGAAACAGCCGCGACAGTTATCGCAGGCAGCCACGTCGACGATCATGTTCCATTGCTTAGACATGGGCGGTCTCCACCGGCTTCCAGGTATCCACGCCGGTCCACTTTTCGACCTGGATCAGCGTGGTGTTGGGCTTGATGCCGTGGGACTTCTTAGTGATGGACTTGCTGGAGTTCAGCAGGTTCACGCACCCGCCCAGGTCGGTCGACTTGCCCGGCTCCCCGACTGGCCGGTACTCCGCCGATGCCGTGGAGGCGCTGACGACTCCGGGGGGCAGGCGGTCGGTCACCTGGGCCGCGCAGACGGTGGAGCCACGCAGGTTCCAAAGGCGTATGAGGTCATCATCCTTGATTCCGCGCGCGTCCGCTTCCTGCGGGCTGATCCGGGCCACAAGGTAGTAGTGCCCGTCCTTCAATACGCGGTGCTCCCGGATATCCCGGATGCTGCTGCCCTCGTCGTCGCCCATGACATGGAACGGGTAGCGCGAATGCGGGGACAGCAACTGCAGGGGGAAGTCCTTGAGCTCTGGCTCCCGCTTCACATCCTCGTAGGTCGGAATGTACTTGTTGAGCGGCGGGCGGTCCGGGTCGTCAATGCGTTTCAGCGTCTGGGCGATGAACTCGAATTTTCCCGACGGCGTCTGCAGCCCGTCGCCATAACCGGCCACGTAGTCTGACGGCAGCGGATAGGGTTCCGGCGTGTCCTTCTTCCGGCCCTCGTAGAACCAGCGGTTGGCCGTGGGCGCCCGCGCCGACTCCGGATCCGACGGCACGACGAAATAACCCTTCTTCAGGAATTTCCGCCAGGTGGTGTGCTTGGCCATGTCCGAGGAATCGAACACGCGCTTGCACCAGTCGAGTTCCGTGGTACCGCCTTCCGAGTACACCGAACCCAGTCCCAGGCGTTCCGAGACGGCGAGGAAGATGTCGTAATCCGACTTTGACTCGCCCAGCGGCTCGATGCACTTGTGCTGCAGCGATATGACGCGGTGGTTGTTCATCGAGAACATGTGATGCACGTAGCCGGCGCCGACATTGAACCACTCCCCGATGTCCCAGCGCTCGAAGACCGTGCAGGCCGGCAGGATGACGTCCGAGTAGTTGGTCTCGCCCTCCTGCCAGACGGACTGGTTGACGACGAACTTCAGGTTCTCGTGCTGGTACATCCGGACCCAGCGGTTCGAGTCGACCATCGTGCCGAAGGAGGCGCTGCCGTACTTGTAGAGCATCTCGACCCGGACATGGCCCGGCGATGGATAGCCGAACGGGAAGAACTGGCCCTGGACCGAAGCGACCTCGGTCAGGTAGCCCATCGCCTTCCCCTCCATGATCGCCTCCGGTAACCACATCCGGGGGATTGCCTGGCGTACGGAACTCATGGTCACGATGTGCGGCATGCGCTGGTAGTTGTTGGCCGAGTTGGCGCTGTAGGCGAGGTCGCCCGAAATCGTGCCCTCGGCGTAGCCGGGGAAGTAGAAGTTGAAGTCGAGCGGTGCGCCGAACTGCAGATTGCCAAAATTGGAGCCGGGCCGCCCCATGCCCTGCATCGCGCCGAGGATGGCCATCATGCGGGCCCACTGCACGCCCATCGGCCCGCGGCAGGCGCCGCCAACTCCCACGCCCCAGCCGCCGGTGCCGAGGTATGTCTTTTTCGTGCCCCACTCCCGGGCCAGTGCCCGGACGTCCCGCGCCGGGACACCGGTCTCGGCCTCCTGCCACTCGGGGGTCTTCGCCGTCTCGTCGGTCTCGCCAACGATGTAGGCCTTCCATTCGTCGAAGCCGGTCGTGCGTTTCTCGACGAATGACTTGTCGTACAGGCCCTCGGTAATCCAGACGTGACAGAGTGCCTGGGCAAAGGCGGCATCGGTGCCCGGCTTGGGGGAGATCCATTTACCGCCCAGGTGCGCCGCCGTGTGGTTCATGTACGGATCGATATGGACCATCTTGATGCCTAGTTCCTTGGCCCAGGCCCGTCGCAGGGTTCCCTCGAACCCGTAGGTCGCGTCGGGATCGCTGGACCAGAACACGATCATCTCCGCCTCTTTCAGGCAGTCCTCGACCGTGCCGTAAAACTCCGGCGTGCCGAGGCGCAGGCTGTTGCCCCAGTGGTGCATCGCGCCCCAGAACCAGCCTTCCCAGCTATCCGGGTTGTGCACCAGCTTGGTGACGCCGATGAGGTTCCAGAACCGGTTGAAGGCGCTGAGATAGTGGCCCAGGTTGCCCCACTGGTGGTGCGAGCCGTTGGCGACCGCGATCGCGCCGGGGCCAACCGCCTTGCAGCGCTTGATCTCCTTCGACACGATTTCGAGCGCCTCGTCCCAGCTGATTCGCACGAACTCGGACTTGCCGCGATTCTGGATGTTGCGGTTGCCGTCCGGATCGAAATCGACCCGCTTCATGGGATACAGGATGCGGTTCTTCGAATACACCATCGACTTCTGGCACGCGCCGTGGGCGGCCAGCGTGGTACGCCGCGGCGGGGTGAAGGACTTGCCCCGGGCATTGATGGTCCAGGACGGCGCGTCGTCGTCGTCGAAGTCCACCGGCGTGGTCCGGATGATCTTGCCGTCCTTGACGTAGACAAAGATCGGCCCGCCGTTGGTGCCGTTCGTGTACCGGACGACGCCGTTGCCCAGGTCGGTTCCGGCCTTCCAGGTCACGGACTCCAGCCGGGAAACCGTGGCCATGAACCAGACCGCCAGCTCGTCCGGCCCGTCGAGGCCGACCTTGAAGTTCTTCGCGGCGTCGACCCGATCGAGCAGGTCGAAGGGTGGTGTCAGGAAGTTCTCCGCAATGGCCTGGTTCTTGAAATGAACGGTCAGGTCCGGCTTGGGGTGGATGCCCGCCCTCGAAGTGATCTTGCCGTCCTTGAGCGCGATCCAGCGGCCTTTCGGCCGGTCCCGCAACCGGAACTGGGCGACGAGATTCTTCTCCTTCAGCCGCGCCGCGTAATCGGGGTAGACCAGGGCCGCCGCCCGCATCGCCTGGGGGATGCCCCACAGCAGCAGTGTCAGATTCATGATCGCTCTCCTGGAAGAGCACCGATTCTAGAGGGTTACGGGCGCGGGATGGCTAGCAAATGTCATTGCCCTGGGCCATTGTAATTGCTGCTGCATGGTGGAATGTTTGCAGACAGCCCACATGACCAGGAACGATGTTGAAGTGTTAGCGTCAGGCGCTGCCAGCCGGAGCGCCATGACCGTGGCCGACTGCGTTCTCGTACTGAACGCCGGCTCCTCGAGCCTTAAGTTCTGCGTGTACTCGCTGCCGGCCGCCGCCGGCGGCTGGCGGCTCGCGGGCAGATCGAGGCTATCAGCACGAAGCCCCGATTTCGCGCCACGGATGGCGCCGGTAGGGCCCTCCACGATACCGTCCTCGACGCCAGCGTGCGTGACGCGGATGCGGCACTCGATGCGCTGGTCGGCTGGCTGCGCTCGACGTTCGCTGACGCCCGCGTCCGGGGCGTGGGCCACCGGGTCGTACACGGGGGGGCTCAGCACGCGGGCCCGGCCGTCGTCGACGCGGGATTGCTTGCCGAGCTGCGCGACCTGGTGCCCCTTGCGCCCCTCCACCAGCCGCACAATCTCGCGGCCATCGACGCCATTACCGCGCGCATGCCCGGTGTGCCCCAGGTGGCCTGCTTCGATACCAGCTTTCACCGCGGACAGCCGGCAGTAGCCGAGCTGGTGCCTCTGCCCGCCGACCTGCGCGCCGGCGGCGTGCAGCGCTACGGTTTCCACGGCACGTCCTACGAGTACATCGCCGGGATGCTGCCCGAGGTAGCGCCCGAGATTGCCCACGGCCGGGTGATCGTCGCGCACCTGGGTAACGGGGCAAGCCTCTGCGCCCTCCGGTCGGGGAAAAGCGTCGACAGCACATTCGGCTTAACCGCGCTCGACGGCTTGTGCATGGGAACGCGCGCCGGAGCGCTCGACCCGGGCGTCGTGCTCTACCTCTTCCAGCAGAAGGGTCTCACCCCCGCGGCGGTCGAAGACCTCCTCTACAACCAATGCGGCCTGCTCGGGATCTCCGGACTCAGCAATGACATGCGCGACCTGCTCGGTAGCCCCGAACCGGCGGCGCGACTCGCCGTCGATTACTTCGTTTACCGTGCCGCGCGCGAAATCGGCGGGCTCGCGGCAGTACTCGGCGGTGTCGACGGCATTGTCTTTACGGCCGGCATCGGGGAGAACTCGGCGGAAGTCCGTTCGCAGATCTGCCGGGCGTCAGCCTGGCTCGGAGTGGATCTCGATGGGGCGGCGAATGCCGGTGGCGGGCCACGCATCTCGCGCGCCGGCAGCCGCGTATCTGCGTGGGTGATTCCCACGAACGAGGAAGTGATGATCGCCCGGCACGCCGGGCGCCTGCTCGGCCTCGGTGGCGACCAGTAGGAGCCGAAGGCGTGGGATACACAGGGTTAACTGATCTCGAACAACTCCTGCAGTGCCCCGCTACCCGGATTCCTGACCACCATCGCCGCGCACTGACCACGGCCCGGCAGGTCGATGTCCAGAGGGCCCGAGAACACTTCCGCCCCAAGGGCAGCGCAGGCCGCGGCCGTCCCGGCAAGATCAGGAACCTGGAATGACTGGGCCAGGTACCCGATGTTGGGTGGTACAGCGTCCGGCACGAGATCGGGGATCTGGTAGTTCAGCGCCGTGGCCAGGGCGATCTTGCCGTACTCGTGGTGACCCTGGACGATCACGCTCCGGGTCCGGGCCTCTTCCGGCAGGCTGAGTGCGCGGTTCGTTACCGCGCCCTGGAGCACGGACTCGATGAACAGGAACATGTGCAGAGGGCCGTAATAGAAGGCGAGCGCCTTTTCCATGTCGGTCACCGTGTGCGCGGTCGTAACGACCGACGTGAAACCGGTTGGCGTGCGGCCGTAGCCATTGATGAACTGGATGATGTGGCCGATCACTGTCTTCGGGTCTTCGCTAAGCAGCTGTATCAGGTTGATCACCACACCGTCCGGACCATCGCCGGCGGCTTCCAGCGTTTCACCCACGGCAGGACCGAAGTTGTTGTGGGCTGGTTCGCTCCAGAAGTTCAAACCTTCAGCCTTGAGCCGCGCGTAGTCACGCTTGATGTCGCTGGCATAGATGTTCAGGTTGAACAGGCCGTTGGCACGCCGGATATGCGGCGGACGAACCAGTTTGCGGTTCGGGCCACTGAACTCCATCAGCTGGATGCGCCCAACGGGATCGGCACCGTGCCCGAGAAAGGCGCAGCGCGCGCTGGTGCCTGCGGGTACGCGCCAATAGCGCTCGAAGTCGGGGCCCTGCCAGGTGCGGCTCTCCTCCACGGCAAGACCAAGAGCACCCGCATAGAACTTCAGGGACACCTCCAGGTTATCGACACCGATCACCACCACGCTGACCGGGGCACCGGCGCCGCTTGCAGTCTCGTTCATCAGGGAAACACCTCAACAACAGCCTGAAGTCTAGTACACCTTCACATCGGGAATGTGGAACAGGGACTTCCATTCCCGGGCAATCAGCAGGTCCATCAGTTCCGATGGCTTGCCTTCCTGCTTGTTCTCCATTTCCGCGTGCAGGGTAATCAGGGCCTGGTCGACGTCCGGCCCGAACAGGTAACGGAGGTACTCCATCGGGATCCGGGGTTCGCTCTCGTCGAAGTCCCCCGCCCCGTCGAAGCGGCTCGGCAGCATCGGGGGCACGTAGTAGACGTTGGGACCCGTACCGAATTCCGGGTGCAGCGGCAAGGCCACCTTCCACTCGTACACGAGCTTGGCGATCGGGCCACCATCGTCCTCGAGGAAGCCGACGAAGCGCAACCGTCCGGGGCACTGTCGAGCGCAGGCGGGCGCCACCCCCTGCTCGATGCGCGGGAAGCAGAAGATGCATTTCTGCGACTTGCCCTTCACGAAATTGAAGTAGACCTTGTCGTACGGGCAGGCCTTGTTGCACTGGCGGAAGCCCTGGCACTTGTCCTGGTCAACCAGCACGATGCCGTCCTGCTCCCGCTTGTAGATGGCCCGCACGGGACAGGCCTCCAGACAGGCCGGTTTTGTGCAGTGGTTGCACAGGCGTGGCAGATAGAAGTGATAGCTGTTCGGATACTCGCCCGAGCTCGAGTCTTCATCCCAGTTCGACCCGTAGGTCAGCGGTTCGTCGGGCTGAAGATGGCCGGCGGCGCCCTTGAAGTAGACCTCTTCCACGTTGAGCTGCACGGGATGGCCGAAGTCCTCCTGGGCGTGCAGGTCGCCCAACTGCAACTTGCCGTCCTTCCAGCCGGACCTGGCACCCTTCACCTCCCACTCCCGCGG
>JBDSWH010000129.1:0-5358 GCA_039926785.1 Gammaproteobacteria bacterium | reverse complement strand
CCCAACCCCTTCGCGCTCAACAACGATGAGCCGGAGCCACTGGAGCGCCTGCCCTTCATCGTCGTCGTCATCGACGAGCTGGCCGACATGATGATGATCGTCGGCAAGAAGGTGGAAGAGCTCATCGCCCGTCTCGCCCAGAAGGCCCGCGCCTCCGGCATTCACATGATCATTGCTACCCAGCGTCCGTCGGTCGACGTGATCACCGGCCTCATCAAGGCCAACATTCCCACGCGCATCGCCTTCCAGGTGTCGGCCAAGGTCGATTCCCGCACGATCCTCGATCAGAGCGGCGCCGAGAGCCTGCTGGGCCACGGTGACATGCTGTTCCTCCCGCCCGGTACCGGCATGCCCCTGCGAGTGCACGGCGCGTTCGTGTCGGACCAGGAGGTGCACCGCGTGGTCGCGCAGCTGAAGGGCTGCGGACCGCCGGAGTACATCGAGGAGATCACTGAGGGTCCGGCGAACGGCCAGTTTGGAGTGCCGGGCGATACGCCAGCCAGCGGTGAAGTGGAAGGGGAAGCGGATGCCCTGTACGACCAGGCGGTGAAAATCGTGTGCGAGACCCGGCGCGCGTCCGTCTCCGGAATCCAGCGCCGCCTGAAGATTGGCTACAACCGGGCTGCCCGGCTCGTCGAGACGATGGAGGCCGCTGGCCTGGTGGGTCCGCTCCAGTCCAACGGCTTCCGCGAAGTCCTTGCCCCGCCGCCGCCCGATGGCGACTGACGCTGCTCGTCGCGATGACCTCTCCCGATGCCCCGTCCTGATGCCCATTAGCGCCCGCCTGCCGGCCCTGCTGCTGGCGCTGGTCGCCACCACCGGCATAGCGGCTCCGGCGGGTGGCACGGGCGAAGCACGACTGCGTAACTTCCTCGCGAACGTTCAGGCCCTGGAGGGCCAGTTCCATCAGCAGGTGATTGATTCGCGCCAGCAGGTTCTCGAAGACTCGTCGGGCTCCGTGGTCATGCAGCGGCCGGGGCGCTTCCGGTGGAACTACGCGGTGCCGTTCGAGAGGGTCATTGTTTCGGATGGCGAAAAGGTCTGGCTCTACGAGGCTGATCTCGACCAGGTGACAGTTCGCCGCCTCTCGGCGGGCATTGGTGATACACCGGCAGCACTGCTGACCGGCAAGGAAGCCGTGCTGGACCGTTTCAAGGTGGAGAAGTCCTGGGTGGACGGCGGGCTGGCGCTCGTCCGCCTCGTTCCCCGTTCCACCGACGCGGATTTCGCTGGCGTCACGCTGGGCTTCGAGGGGGCCGGGCTCCGCCTGCTGCTGCTCGAGGACCGGCTGGGCCAGCAGACCCGCATCGACCTCTCCGGCGTCCGCACCAATCCCCATCTGGCACCCGACGCGTTCCGGTTCGATCCGCCGTCGGGCGCGGATGTTATCGACGACAGCGAGCTCTGAGGCCGGATGCTGCCATTGCGCTACGCGCGGAGCTGGCTGGTGATGGGCGTGCTGATCCTGCTGATCGGCCTGATACTGACCCTGTCGCCACTGCCGTCTGGCACGCCTTCATTCAACGACAAGGTGGTGCATGCCACCGGCTTTTTTGGCTTCATGCTCTGGTTTGGCGGGCTCTTCGAAAACCGCCGCCTCCCGCTGGTGGCGCTGGCCCTGTCGGGCTACGGTGTGCTCATCGAGATGCTGCAGGCTCTCACGCCGGCCCGGCAGGCCGAAGGACTCGACCTGGTCGCTGACGTCGCGGGTGTTCTGCTAGGCTGGCTCGTCTGCGCGGCGGGACTGTCCCGTTGGTGCACAACGCTGGAGTCATGGCTCGTACCCCAAAACCCCGGAGCGGGAAATCCCTGATCAGCCCGGTCGCCGGCGGCCCCGCTCCTGACGGGGTGACGGCGGCACCGGCCTGGCGTCCGCTCGCCGACCGCATGCGTCCCGCGAACGTTCGCGAGGTGGCGGGGCAGGGGCACCTGCTGGCCCCCGGCCAGCCGCTCACGAGGTTGCTGGCGGGCGACCTGCATTCGGCAATCCTCTGGGGCCCACCGGGTTCCGGCAAGACGTCCCTCGCGCGGCTGCTCGCGGCCACGGCCGGCGCCCACTTCGTGGCGCTGTCCGCCGTGCTGGCCGGGGTGAAGGAAGTCCGTGAGGCGGTGGAGTTCGCCAAGGCGAATCCAGGCCAGCCGACGGTGCTGTTCCTCGACGAGGTCCACCGCTTTAACAAGGCCCAGCAGGACGCGTTCCTCCCGTTCGTCGAGGATGGCACGCTGATCTTCATCGGCGCGACGACCGAGAATCCCGCCTTCGCCCTGAACAACGCGCTGCTGTCCCGGGCCCGCATCTACGTGTTGAAGCTGCTGGCCGACGCTGATCTGGTGGCGATTCTCTCGGCCGCGCTGGCTGATACCGGCCGGGGTCTGGGTGACCGGGAGATCGTCGCGGGCGACGCTGAGTTGCTGGCGCTGGCCCGGGGCGCCGACGGCGATGCGCGGCGCGCCCTGAACCTGCTGGAGGTTGCTGCCGGCATGATCGGTAGTGATCGCGCCCTCACGCCGGCGATCGCGGCCACGGTCCTCACCGGCAGCTACCGCCGGTTCGATCGTCAGGGCGACGTGTTCTACGAGCAGATCTCGGCCCTGCACAAGTCGGTCCGGGGTTCGGACCCCGATGCGGCCCTCTACTGGCTGGCGCGAATGCTGGATGGCGGTTGCGATCCCGCCTACGTGGCGCGGCGGATGGTCCGCATGGCGTCCGAGGACATTGGCAACGCCGATCCGCGCGCGCTCACCCTGGCCCTCGAGGCCTGGCAGACCTGGGAGCGCCTCGGCACCCCGGAGGGCGAACTGGCCCTGGCCCAGGCCGTCGTCTTCCTGGCGTGCGCGGCCAAGAGCAACGCCACCTACACCGCCTGGCAGGCAGCCCGGTCCGACGCGCAGGAGCGTGGCAGCCTGGCGGTGCCGGCGCCGCTGCGGCCGGCCTCCACGGCACTGGCGCGCAGCCTGGGTCATGGCAGCGGTTACCGCTACCCCCACGACGAACCGGACGCCTTCGCCGCGGGGGCCAGCTATTTCCCGGAGCAGCTGGGACAGCAGACCTACTATCAACCGGTATCCCGGGGGCTCGAGCAGCGGATCGCCGAGAAGCTGGCGGACTTCCGTGCGCGCAACCAGAGCGCCCGTCAGCCGAAGCGGCCGGTGTAAACTGCGGCGCAATCCTCCCGCCCGCCATTTCCGGAACACAACGATGCTCGACCCCAGACTGCTCCGCACCGATCTCGATGCTGTGCGGACCAACCTCGCGCGCCGGGGCTTTGTGTTTGATTCTGCCGCTTTCCAGTCCCTCGAGGACCGCCGCAAGTCTGTCCAGGTCCGCGTCGAGGAGTTGCGGGGCGAGCGCAATTCGCGCTCCCGCGACATCGGCAAGCAGAAAGCGACGGGCCAGGACACGACGGCGCTGATGGCGGCGGTCAAGCAGCTCGGCGACGAGCAGGCCGACCTGGAGGCCCAGCTGGCGACCCTCCAGAGCGTCCTTGACGACCTGCAGCTCGGCCTGCCAAACCTGCTCCAGCCCGACGTCCCCGACGGGCGCGACGAAGCCGCGAATGTCGAAGTGCGGCGTTGGGGTGTGCCGCGAGTCCTCGGCTTCGCGCCGAAGGATCACGTGGACCTGGGTACCGGCAGCGGCCTCCTCGATTTCGATGCCGCCGGCCTGATCGCGGGCGCGCGCTTTTCCGTACTGCGCGGTCCGCTGGCCCGGCTGCACCGGGCACTCATCCAGTTCATGCTGGACCTCCACACGGCCGAGCACGGCTACACCGAGGTCTATGTTCCGTATCTCGTGAACCGGGACAGCCTGCGGGGTACGGGCCAGCTGCCCAAATTCGCCGCCGACCTGTTCGCAGTGGGCGGTGAAGCGGACTTGTTTCTGATCCCGACCGCGGAAGTACCCGTGACCAACCTGGTGCGCGACCAAATCCTGGAGTCCGGCGCACTGCCCGCGCGCTACGTGGCCCACACGCCTTGTTTCCGTTCGGAAGCGGGGTCCTACGGCAAGGACACTCGCGGCATGCTCCGCCAGCACCAGTTCGAAAAGGTGGAACTGGTGCACGTGGTTCGACCCGAGGATTCGGCAGCGGCCCATGAGGCACTGACGGGGCACGCCGAGGCCGTGCTCCAGAAGCTGGGTCTGCCGTATCGGGTGATGGCCCTGTGCGCGGGCGACGTCGGCTTCTCGTCGGCGAAGACCTACGACCTGGAAGTCTGGTTGCCGGGTCAGGACCGCTATCGTGAGATCTCCTCCTGCACCAACTGCACCGATTTCCAGGCGCGCCGGATGGTTGCCCGCTGGCGCAATCCGGTGACCGGCAAGCCGGAGCTCGTCCACACCCTCAATGGCTCCGGCGTTGCGGCCGGTCGCGCCCTGATCGCGGTGATGGAGAACTACCAGAACGCCGACGGCACCGTCAGCGTCCCGCCGGTTCTCCGGCCCTATATGGGCGGCGTGGACTGCCTGCCGGCGGCCGCGTGAACGCCACGCCGCTGCCGGCGGCCGGCCCGGTCTTTGGAGTGGCGGGCCTCCTCGTCTGGGCCGCACTGCTGACCCTCGTCGCCAGCACCGTCATCGGGGACGGCGAGCGCGCCACCGGGAAGATCGGGTATCCGGCCAGCTACCCGGCCAATTACCCGGCCAGCCCGCGGGGCACCGTCGTCGACAACTATCACGGCACGGCGGTGGCGGACCCGTGGCGGTGGCTCGAGGACCTGCCGTCGCCGGAGACTCAAATCTGGATCGGCGCGGAGAACGCGCTGACCCAACGCGCCCTGGCCGGACTGCCCGGAAGGGACCGTTTTGCCGCGCGACTGCGCGCCCTGCTGGACTACGAGCGCCGGGGCGTGCCGGACCGGGAGAACGGCGTGTACGTTTACCCATGGAATCCCGGGAGCGCGGAGCAGAACGTTCTCCGGGTGACCGGCGAGCCGGGCGAGACGGGACGCGTGCTCGTCGACCCGGCCGTGATCGGGCCCGACGGCACGGTGTCCATCGACGACTTCAAGCTGGACCCGGCCGGTGCCCGGCTGGCCTATTCACTGTCGGATGGCGGCAGCGACTGGAAGACCTGGCACGTCCGCACCGTCGCCACGGGCACTGACGTACCGGAGGTCCTCGAGGGCACGAAGTTCACGGCGGTCAGCTGGTCCCGGGACGGGCGGGGGTTCTACTACAGCCGGTACCCCGCCTCCCCGGCAGCCGGCTACGACGACCAGCGGCAGGTGGCGGTGCACTTCCACGTGCCCGGCACGCTCCAGGCCACTGACCCGCTGGTGTACGCGATCACCGATCACAAGACGCGGGATCCCTACGCCACGGCCACACCCGACGGACGCTTCCTGGTCCTGAACATC
>JBDSWH010000128.1:0-8518 GCA_039926785.1 Gammaproteobacteria bacterium | reverse complement strand
CCGGCTACATCGGCCTTGAGGTCGCGGCCGTGGCCGTCACCCACGGCCTCAAGGTCACGGTGGTTGAGCTGGCGGACCAGGTAATGGCCCGCATCGAAGCACCGCCGCTGTCCGAATTCATGGCGAGGGTGCACGGCGCGGCGGGCGTCGACATCCGCTGCAGGACGGGCGTGCAGTCCTTTACCGGCGACACCCGGCTGCGGGGCGTGGTGGGCAGCGACGGCGTCGAGATTCCGGCGGATCTGGCCATCGTGGGCATCGGCATCGTGCCCAACGTGGAGGTGGCGGAGCAGGCCGGCCTCGTGTGCAGCAACGGAATCATGGTCGACGAGTACTGTCGCACCAGCGATCCGGACGTGCTCGCCGTGGGCGACTGCACCAACCACCCCAACCCGCTGCTCGGCCGGCGGGTGCGACTGGAGTCCGTTCACA
This sequence comes from Gammaproteobacteria bacterium, assembly GCA_039926785.1. Classification (GTDB taxonomy): domain Bacteria; phylum Pseudomonadota; class Gammaproteobacteria; order Steroidobacterales; genus SHZI01. The sequence goes on along the minus strand of JBDSWH010000128.1, from coordinate 8,086 downwards.
ATGCCCAGGAGCAGGCCAAGACGGCGGCCAACACGATCCTCGGCCGCCTGGAGCCCTATGCCCAGGTGCCCTGGTTCTGGTCTGACCAGTACGACCTGAAGCTGCAGATTGTGGGCTTCTCGTCCCGCTCGGAGCAGGCGGTGATCCGGGGCGATCCGGAGTCCCGGTCGTTCGCCCTGTTCTTCCTGGACGAGGGGCGGCTGACGTCGGTCTACGCGGTAAACAGCCCGCGTGAATTCATGCTGTCGAAGAAGCTGATCGCGCTCAACGCCCGGCCGGACCCGGCCCTGCTTCGCGACACCGGCGTGCCGTTCAAGGAAATCGCCGAAGCGCTGGAGCGCTAGCGGGTCGCGACTGGCGGGGGATTCGCCTTGATGGCGAGCGTCCAGTCCGGCTCGGACCGGGCCGACCCCGGCGGCGCCAGGTACAGCTGCTCGCGGATCTCGCCGGTGAAGCCTGCATAGCGGCCCGAGGCGCCGGTGACGCCCGCCGGATCGTCGAGTCGTGACGGCGCAGAGAGGGCGTAGGACGGCGACATCACCGAGCGGTCGCCAGGGAGAATAGCGGCGAAGAACGCATCCCGCGCCACGGGCCAGTAGTTGCTGTAGCCAATCGCAAAGACGCTGCCTTCACCCGGCCAGAAGATGCTCCAGTAGTCGTGGGTGCCCAGCTGGGCGCGCCACAACGAATTTTCCCCGGCGATAACCGACACCTTGACGGCCAGCGCAGCGGGCGCACCCTCCCCGGCGGGCAGCACCACGATGCCGATGCGCATGTGGGACAGCGCGGAGTCCTTGAGGGCCACTGCCCGGTTGCGCCGGGTCATGCCAAGCAGGTCACGGACGCCGCCGTCAATGCCCCGGTATGCGTCCCAGCGGTAGGCTTTGGTGGGCGCCAGGTCAGACGGCAGGGGCGGCAGGCCCCGCAGCCAGGTCAGCGGGTTCAAAAGCAGCAAGGCGATGCCCGCGAGCACACCCAGCACAAGTCCCAGGATTGCGACCACCGCACGCACGATCAACCACCCCCGCTGGTGAGTGTCGACAACACGATCCGGCCGCTGGTGCTGCCATCCGGGTGCACGGTTTCCAGGTCCCAGGTTTCGGTGTAGCTGCCCTGAAGACCGGCGAATTCACTGGTGCCCCGGAGCACCTTGCCCGAAGTCGCGGACCCGGCACCCGCTGGCGCCGCGGCCGTGATGCGGACCCGGGGCCGGTCGGTCCAGAACGCGGCTGCCCCGGCCGGGGCCAGTGCCACGGGACCGTCGGCAGCAACGCCCTCGCGAAGCGTCGTGTCCTCGACATCGCTCTGTGCAAGAAAGAGCGCACCGCGGCTGGGGATGACGAGCAGCCAGTTGGAAGCAGACCGGCCGGCATCGGCAACGGCCCCACCGGTTCCCGCCAGCCGGCCGGCAACACCGATAACGTTGTCCTCCGTGTCGCGCAACCTGAAGAGTTCCGCACTGACGCGGCGGCCCGCGCTGTCCTCGAGCACGGCGGCACCAGCCACGACCGCCGGGAGGAGTCCGGAACGCTGCTCGCCCGGCCGCGCGATGCGGTCTTCGGGCCAGTGGATGATGAATTCCTCCTGGCGGCCCCCGTCGATCGGGACGCTGGTGATGGCGCGGTACCGGAAGTGGCTCGGAAGAGGCCAGAGGGTGGCGGCCAGCGCCACCGCCAGCAGGCCTGCAACGAACGCGACGACAAACAGCCGTTTCATGATCGGGCCCCGCCCGCTGGCCGGCAGCGTCGCCGAGTGTAAACGCTCAGGGCTGACTAGGCGAGGTAACGGGCAAGGTACTCGTCGAACGGGACGTCGTCGCTCGACTCGATCTGCGTTTGCCGGGCGTGTGATAGCTCCGCTTCGGTGGTGAGCAGCTCCCGCTGCCGGTTCAGGTCCGGGGCGAGCGAGCGGAAATAGTCGCGCGTCCTCCCCGCGAGCTCGAGTCCGTAGGCCGCCAGCGTCTGCCCCTCGGTGCGCAGGTCGCGCAGGAGCGCTGCCGACGGCGTGCGCTCCGGGTCCTCGACCGCCTGCAGCTGGTAGCGGATCGCATCCACATGGCCCTGCTGCTCGCCGGGATCGATGAGGAGGGCGACCTGGACCAGGTCCTGGCAGATGGTGGTGGCCCAGTCTCGGAGCGCGACCGTCTCGTCGCCCCGGTCCAGCCTTAGGCCCGGTTCGCGGCCCCGTCGCGCGACCAGGCCGTGATTGCGGTCGATTCGCTCCTGCTCCGCTGCCGAGATCGGGGGGCTGTCCTGCAACAGGCAGTAAATAAGGAAGACCTCCAGGAAGCGCAGCTGCCGCTGGTTGATACCGACCGGGTCCCAGGGGCTGATGTCCAGTGCCCGCAGTTCGATGTACTGCACGCCGCCGCGCTTCAGGGCGGCGGTAGGCCGCTCGCCAGGGCGCACCACGCGCTTCGGCCGGAGGGTGCTGTAGAACTCATTCTCGATCTGGAGCTGGTTGGCGTTCAACTGGCGGTACTCGCCATCGACCTTCACACCGAGCCGCTCGAACTCGGGTCGCGGCGCGTGAGTGGCCTGGTACAGGTCCCGCACGTATTCCTCGACGCTGTTGGCCGACACCACCAGGTTGGCCTGGGCGCTGTTGCGGTAACCCAGGTCGCTCATGCGCAAGGAAGTGGCGTAGGGCCCGAAAAGGGTGCCCGCGTCCAGCTCCTCCAGGTTCGTCGGCCCGCGGCCGCGTACAAAGGTCTTGCACAGGGCGGGCGACGCGCCGAACAGGTACAGCAACAGCCAGTCGAGCCGGCGGACATTGCGTACCGCGCCCAGATAGGTCGCCGACCGGAAGGCCTTGAGATCGCCGCCCTGGCCTTCCAGCTGCTGGTAAAGGGGCCAGAACGCATCCGGCAGCGAGTAGTTGTAGTGAATACCGGCGATGGCCTGCATGATTCGCCCGTACCGGTGACCCAGTCCCCGCCGGTAGATCGTCTTCATCCGGCCGATGTTGGAAGACCCGTAGCGGGCCAGCGGCACGTCGTCGTCGCTGCTGATCGAGCAGGGCATGCTGAGCGGCCAGATCAGTTCGTCGCCCAGGTGCTCCATGACGAACTGATGCACGTCACAGAGAAACTGGATGGTTTCCCAGTTCGTCAGCTGCGGCGGCGTGACGAACTCCAGCAGCGCCTCGGAGTAGTCCGTGGTGATGTATTCGTTGGTGAGCGCGGAACCGAGTGCTCGCGGATGGGGAGTCTGCGCCAGCTGGCCCGAAGGCGCGATGCGCAGGCACTCCCGCTCCACGCCCCGCTGGCCACCCCGTACAAGGCCGGCCATCTCCGGCGCCGAGAGGTGCTTCAGTCTGGTTTCCAGCAGCTGTCCCAAGGTCAGGTTCCGGTCGGTGGATCGCGGCGCCGGGCTCAGCAAGGCCCGGCCGGGCTGGGGAGATTACACGTTATCGTTAAAGCCGCGACACCGCGGGGCGGTCGGCGGAACCCCGGACGGGCTGCCCGGTCGAAACCTCCGTGAAACGGCGTGCTATAAAAACCCACATGTCCGCCATCGGCATCCGGCGCCGGTCCGGCCCGCTCTCACTGCTGGCCGCAGGCCTGTGGCTGTCGGTGCTGGTGTCCGGGCCCGCATTGGCGTTCCGCTGCGGCAGCAAGGTCGTCAGTGATGGCGATCACTACTCCAAAGTGCTCCAGTACTGCGGCGAACCCATCGGCGTTCAGGAACGGGTCATTTACCGGGAAGGCGTGACCCGCCCCCGATTCCGCGCCGACGGTCCGAACGGCATGCAGCTCGACCAGGAGGTACTTCAGTACAACCGCTCCTACGTGGAAGTCCTGGTCGAAGAGTGGACGTACAACTTCGGTCCGCGCCGGCTGATGCAGCTCGTGCGCTTCGAGAATGGCTTTGTCACGGAAGTCGAGCAGCTCGGCTACGGCTACCGCGAATAGAACTGCCGCACCAGGTAGTCGTCGGACCAGGTCCTCAGGCCAAAATCGAGCAGGAAACCGCAGTGACCACCCCAGCGGGACCGATCGATGGTGAGTCCGGGTGCCCGGGCCAGCCGGGCCGCGGATCCCGCGGGAATCACCGGATCGTCGTCCGCCAGCAGAATGGATGCGGGAACCGCCAGGGAGGCGAGGCGCTCGCCGGTGATCGCGTAGCCCCGGAGGTAGCTCTCGAGGTCGGGAAACTCGGTGTACCGGGTGACGAAGAACTCGGTCATGTCCCTCAGCGAACGGAAGCGATCGAGCGGGCCGAAAGCATAATCGTCGGGAAACGCCAGAGCCTTGCGCTCCAGTGACTGTCGCCATTTGTTCAGGAAGTAGCGGCGGTAGATGACGGATCCGGAATCCAGGGCCGCCATGGTCTCCTCGGGGTCGAGCACCGGACAAATGGCGACCACCCGGGCAATCCCAAGTTCCGGACCAGCGACGGCCGCGATGCGCAGCGCGAAGTTCCCACCCAGGGAGTAGCCACCCAGGTACAACGACTCGCCCGGGAAGCGATCACGCGCCCACCGGACCGCGTCGACCATCTCCGGCAACCGGCACGAATGAAAGATGCCCCGGTTCAGGTGCTGCGAGCCCCCGTGGTCGCGCATGTTGATGCGGACGACACGGAAGCCGTCCCGCCACAGCCGGTCGGCGCTCGACACGACGTGGAGGGACCGGGAACTACCCTCCCAGCCGTGCAGGAGGACCGCAACCCGCCCATTGGATTGCCGAGGAGGAGTGTGCTGCACGGAAAGGCGCACGCCGTCGTTGCACTCGACGATGTGGTCCTCGGTGGCAGCCAGGAAGCCGTCGGCCTCCCCCAGCACACGCCGGCGGCGCCAGACGCTGTTGGCAAGTGCCGCCTGCACGTCGGCGTGCCGCAGCAGCCGCGGCGGAGTGAATCCCGGGGCGATCATGGTCCGTTGGTTCGCTGCTACTCGCCGCCCGGTTTCGCGGCCAGCTTGACCTCGACGCGGTGATTCTGCCGGGCGACCAGGTTCCACTCGCCGGCCATGAGACTGTCCGTCACCGCGGGATAGGGCACCTCGGGCCTGGAACTCCCGAGCGGTTCGACCTCGACACGTATAGGCCCGCCCGTCACGGCGAGTTCCGCCAGGAAATTCGCAAAGGCGATCGACTGGCGACCGGACTCCGTGCGCGCCTCGTCCGGCGGCATGCCGACGCGCTCGCACCGCGAGGCAGGGACGTCATCCGCGGCCAGCGCCCAGTACCCGTCGCTGGATCGGCGCATGCAGAAGTCCCCCACGTGGCCCTCGAGGTGTACGGTGCCGCGAAAATCCAGGGCCCGCAGCCTATCGAGCAGTCCCGCGAGCTTGCCGAGACGCACGTCGTCGAATGGCAGCGCATCGGGCGGGTAGCTGGAATTTTGATTGACACTCCGTTCAAGCGCCGCCAGCCCCTGTGAATTGGCTGGGGCGGCTTCGCTTGCCGCAACCTGGCTGGTCCGCGCAGCGACGACGCTGTTCGCCTCCACGACGTCACTGGCACGCCGCTCGTTCAGCTCGGAAAGTAGACTCAGGTTCTGCCGGGTTACCGTCCGCCACTTGCTCTCCGAGTCCAAGTGCAGCCACGCAAACGTCGCGGCGACGACTGCCAGTGTGGCAATCAGGGCACCAGCCGGCCAGAAGGTCACCCGGCCAGCGGGCAGGGCCGCGCCACCTGCCGGCGGCAGGCGGTCGTCGAGTACGCGACTGACCGTGGTCTCCAGGTCCACACGCAGGGCCCGGTTGTGGTCCACCAGCATCTCCTGCAGCCAACGATGCAGGTCTGACCAGTCGGCCGGCGCATTGACCGACTCCACGCTGTAGAGTCCAGGCAAGTCACTGGCGCGGCGCGCGGGCGACGGCGGCGTGTCCCCGGGAAGCAGGTGCAGGGACCGCAGCACTTCCCGAACCTCCACCGGCTTGATCTGCTTTGGCAGCACGCCGACGGCGCCGAGTGCCCTCGCCTGCCCCACGTAGAGCTCCCCCGACTGGGAGGTGTACATCATCACGGGAATCGTGGCGGTGGCCGGGTTTTCCTTGATGGCCTTCACGGCCTGGAAGCCATCCATCCCCGGCATCATGTGATCCATGAAGATCACGTCCGGCCGGTGGCCAGTCAGGAATTCGAGGGCGGCCTCGGCCGACTCGGCCGTTTCGACGCGAAGCTCATGGTCCGCCAGCATCCGCCGGAGACCCTCGCGGGCCGTCCGGGAATCGTCGACTATCAGCGCGCTTCTCTGGCCCACGCGGGCATTCTAAACCGCGCCCCTCCCAGTTGGGGTGCGCCGGGCCACACTTGTCGAGACCCCCGTCCCTCGTCATGCTAGAGGTCTTCGAGGGCCGAATAACAATAATGCAGCCCCGCGCACGTCTCCAGTCAGCAGTAGCCGGCCTGTCGCCCCTGGCGGCCGTACCCGCCAGGGCTGCGGAACAGGTGCCCATGACGCCCGTCGCCCTGCTCGCCGTGCTGTTCGCCATATTCATTGCGGTGGTGGTGCTCCTGCTGGTGCTGCGGGCGCGGCTCGCGCGGAACCAGAAGGCCGTCCGCGACCTGTCCGGGTCGGTCGATAAGCTCACCCAGGGCGACCTGAGCCTGCCCATCGACGGCACCGCTGGGCCGGCCGACACCGAAGCACTGGCGGAGTCCCTGGATCGGTTGCGGTTGAGCCTGCGGACCACCGCCAGTTCCCGCGACTACCTGAGCCAGGTGATCGCCAGCATCAGCGATGCCGTGGTAATCACCCGCGTGGACGGCACCATCACCCAGGCAAATCCGGCCGCCGAGCGTCTCTTCGGCCAGGCGGCGGTCGACCTGCGCGGGCAGTCGCTGGCAGGTTTCGTGGCAGAAAACCAGCGTGCCGCATTTACGCTGGGCGACACCAAGGCGAGGACCCGCGAGACAGCGCTCGTCAATCCGGCGGGCGATGAAGTTCCGGTGTCATACACCTGCGCAGAGATCACGGCGGAAGAACCGGCACTGCGGGGCTACGTCATCACCGCCCGCAACATCAGCGAGCGGAAGATTGCCGAGCAGCGCATCCGCTATCTCGCCCGGATCGACTCGCTGACCAAGGTGCCAAACCGGATGCAGTTCCAGCACCTGCTGCAGCGGGCCCTCGCACGAGCCCGCCGCGGCGGCCACAGGCTCGCACTGATCTACCTTGACGTGGACAAGTTCAAGGAGATCAACGACACCTTCGGCCACACGGCTGGCGACCTGTGCCTGGAAACCTTGACAGACCGGCTGCGCAGCATCCTTCCGGACTCGTCAGTCATCGGCCGGCTGGCTGGTGACGAGTTCGGCGTGATCCTCGACAACCTGGATCCGGAGCGCAACCTGCGCGCCGAGGTCGTTGCCACCACCCGCCTTCTGCAGGAAGCAATTACCGAACCCCTGCACTACCTGGGCCACCAGGTCTACATCAGTACCAGCGCCGGCATTGCGCTGTACCCCACGGACGGCAACAACGTGATCGACCTGATCCGCAATGCGGACGCCGCCTTGTACCGGGCCAAGCGCCAGGGCGGCGGGGCGCTCGAGGTCTACCACGCAGACATGAACGCCGCGGCCGTCGAGCGCCTGATGCTGAAGAGCCGCCTGCGCAAGGCCTTCGAGAAAAACGAACTGCGCGTGCACTACCAGCCCAAGGTCAACCTGCGGGACGGCTCGATCGTCGGCGCCGAAGCCCTGGTGCGCTGGGAACTGACAGACCGGGGGATCGTGCTGCCATCCGAATTCATTCCTCTCGCGGAAGAGAGCAACCTGATCCTGCAGATTGGCGAGTGGGTGCTTGACCGGGTCTGCGCCGACTACCAGAGCTGGGCGCTGACGCCCGCCAGGCCGGGCCAGGTGTCAGTCAACCTGTCGCTGCGCCAGTTGAAGCAGCGTGATTTCATCGCTCGCGTCCAGGCGATCTACACGAAGCACGGCGTGGCCCCGGATTCCCTGGAACTCGAGATCACCGAATCGACCCTGATGGAGGACCCCAAGCGGACGCTGCGCCTGCTCCACGAGTTGCACAGCTTGGGCCTGCGCCTGGCCATCGACGACTTCGGCACCGGGTATTCGTCCCTGAGCGCGCTCCAGCAGTTCCCGATCAGCACGATCAAGATCGACCAGTCC
>JBDSWH010000127.1:0-5505 GCA_039926785.1 Gammaproteobacteria bacterium | reverse complement strand
CGCCGCCCCGCCATCAGCCACACCCGCGCGATAGCGAGGCCCAAAAGCGCCGCGGGAGCAGCGACCAGGGCAATGTGAAAACCGGAGATGGAGATCAAGTGAATGGTGCCCGTGCGCCGCAGCTTCTCCCATTCCTGTTCGGGCAGAGCCTGATAGGCGCCGATGGCGAGGCCAAGCACGTAGGGCGACGCTTCCCGCCCGTCGAGCGCCGCGCTGATGCGGCGGGCGGTGGCGGCGCGCCAGCTGGCGAATGGACACGTCGCCGACTCGCCGGACCGTCGCACGTTGGCGGCCGAATCGTGGACCCACGCGGTAGCGCCGATGTGTTGGGAAAACAGCCAGCGTTCGTAATCGAAGCCGCCCGGGTTGCTGAGTCCCCGCGGCGAGCGCAGCCGGAGTTCGAGGCGCCAGCGCTCACCGGGTTCCGGTGCCGTCGCCGGCCGGGCGTCGCTGTCATACCAGTTCACGAGCACCCGGCCCGGCGCACCGCGAGCCCGGGACTCCCCATCAGTAGTCAGCACGAAGCGCCAGGAACCCGGCGCGGTCCGCGCGAACTCGCACAGGACGCCCTCGACGGGGACGACATCGTTGGACGTGTCCGGCCAGCGGTCCGCAAGCAGGTTGGCGCTGGCGGATAGCGACGCGACCACCGGCATCCCGGCAACGAGGGTGAGCAATGCTGCCCGGAGGCCAATTCGCCAGCCCGCAACAAGGGTGCTGGCGGCCAGCATGACCAGGGCCTGACCGGCCGTGACGGGCAAAGTAACGGCCCAGAGTCCCAGCGTGACCAGCAGAAGGGCGACACAGGTGGCCGCGAACATGACGACTTCCGGTGCAGACTCTGGATAATGTGCGGCGCCCACGCCCCGCCAGGATCAAGGTACCGGATGCCCCGCAAATTCTTCAGGCGACTATCTGCCCCGTATCGCGGGAAACAGGGCGACACGGCCTGGTACCTGAAGCCCTTCCGGCAGCTCCTGGCTCACCCCGTGTACTTCTCGATCAACCGACGCACCATCACCGGCGGCATCGCCCTCGGCGTCCTGATTGGCGTTCTGCCTTTTCTCGGCCACACCCCGGTCGTGGTGCTGGCGGCGTTGCTGCTACGGGTGAACCTGCCGGTGGCGGTGCTTGCCACCTGGGTTGCAAACCCGTTGACCTACGGCCCCATTTTCTACGGTGAGTACCTGCTGGGCGCCTATCTGCTGAGCGAACCGCCGTCCGACCTTGGCCTGAGCCTGGGCGCGCACTGGCGAGACTTCCTTATGGCCCTCGTCGGCGCGTGGCGGCCGCTGTGGCTGGGTGCGGTCGTCTCGGGCCTGATGCTGGCCGGGCTTGCCTACGTGTTGAGCAACGCCGCCTGGCGGCTCATGACGCGATGGCGGCTGCAGCGGCGCGGACAGCGTCGCTCCGGTATTCCGCGGTCGCATCCGTAAGGCAGCCGTCGCCGAGACGCAGGACCCGGTTCATCCGCAGCGCGATCCGCGAATCGTGCGTCACGATCACGAGGCTGGCGCCCACCTCCCGATTCAGCGTCAGCATGAGCTCGAGAACGGTATCGCCGGTCTTGCGGTCCAGGTTGCCGGTGGGCTCGTCGGCAAGCACCACAGCCGGTTCGGTCACCAGGGCCCGGGCCACGGCCACCCGCTGACGCTCGCCTCCGGACAGTTCGCCGGGCTTGTGCTCCAGCCGGTCAGCCATACCCACCCGCTCCAGCACCTGTCTCGCCCGGGACCGGACCGACTCCAGCGGCTCCCGGCGGACGAGCAGCGGCATGGCCACGTTCTCGAGGGCCGTGAACTCGGGCAGCAAGTGATGAAACTGGTACACGAATCCCAGGTACTGGTTGCGCAGGCGTCCCCGCTCGGCGTTGTCGGTGGTGGAGATATCCCTGCCCCGGATCCGCACCTCGCCCGCCGTCGGGATGTCGAGGCCTCCCAACAGCTGCAGCAGGGTTGTCTTTCCGGCGCCGGACGGTCCGACGATGGCGATACGCTCGCCGGGGCCGATCACCAGGTTGATGTCCTTAAGCACCTCCAGGGTGGCCGCGCCCTCCTGGAACTCCTTGCGAAGCCCCCGACATTCAATAGCCGGCACGTCACTCATATCTCAGTACCTCGGCTGGCGCCGTAACAGCACCGCGCCATGCAGGATAGATGGTGGACAGGAGCCCCAGCAGCAGGGCGATGCCCGCCACCTGCCAGACATCTGTCCACAGGAGCTGGCTCGGAAGCTCGCTGATGAAGTAGACATCCGGTGCCAGGAACTGAAAGCCGGTGAGCCGTTCAAGGACCGCGGCGATCGCACTGACATTCCACGCACCCAGCACCCCGGCGGCCACTCCAGTCACTGTGCCCACGATCCCAACCAGGGCGCCCTGCAGCACGAAGATTGTCAGGATAGCAGCCGGCGTCGAACCGAGCGTCCGGAGGATGGCGATCTCGCCGCGCTTGTCTCGCACGACCATCACTAGTGTGGAAACGATATTAAAGGCCGCGACGCCTACGACCAGAAGCAGGATCACGAAGATGATCGACCTGGTCAGCTGGATGGACCTGAAGAAATTGCCATGCTCCCTCGTCCAGTCCGTGACGTAGACGCCACCACCCCATGCGTTGGCCACCGCCCGAACTACCGTCGGCGCCTGCAGCGGGTCGCGGACCGCGAGGCGAATACCGGTAACGTCGTCGCCGAAGCGGAGCAGTCGCTGGGCATCGGCGACGTGGATGAAGACCAGCGCCCGGTCAAACTCGTACATCCCGGCATAGAAAATGCCCGTGACGTGGAACCGGCGCATGCGGGGTACGACGCCCGCCGGGGTCGTAATGCCCTGTGAAACCAGGACGATGACGGAATCGCCAACGTGGACCCCCAGCTGCTCGGCCAGGGTCCGGCCAATCACCATACCGAACTCGCCGGGCGCCAGGGCGTCCAACCGGCCGTCCACCATCAGGCTGCCCAGTGCGGACGTGCGCAGCTCGCTGGCCGGGTCTATGCCGCGGACCTGCACACCGCGGATTTCCGTGGGACCCACCAGCATGGCCTGGCCATCCACGAACCGCGCGACCGACAGCACGTCCGGATCACTGGAGGCGACCTTGGACAGTGCCAGCCAGTCGCTGATGTGCCCGTCCAGGCCGGTGATCGAGGCGTGCGAGACGATCTGGAGGATCCGGTTGCGCACCTCCGATTCAAAGCCGTTCATTACAGACAGGACCATGATCAGGACGGCGACCGCAAGCGCGATCCCGGCCATGGAGATCACCGAGATGAACGAGATGAAGCGATTTTTGTTGCGCGACCGGACGTAGCGAAGCGCAATGGCGAGTTCGTAGGGTCTCAGCATGTTCCCGGACCGGACTACTCGTAGCGAAGAACTTCGGCAGGCGCCACGGCGGCCGCGCGCAAGGCGGGATAGATCGTGGCGCAGGCCGTGAGGGCGAGCGCAATGACGCTGACCCACAGCAAGTCGTTCACCTCGAGGTCGGCGGGCAAGGACGTCAGGTAGTACACGTCAGCGGGCATGAACTGGAAACCGAACAGACGCTCAAGCGCCGGCGCCACCGAGCCGATGTTGGTCGCGAGCAAGGCACCACCCGCAACTCCCGCGAGAACCCCTGCCCAACCGATAAGCACGCCCTGCAGTGCGAACATCCCCACGACCGCGCGCCGGGAGAAGCCCAGCGTTCGCAGGATGGCGATGCCCGGACGCTTGTCGGTGACGACCATGACCAGCGTGGCGACGATGTTGAAGGCGGCGACGGCGACGATGAGCGAGAGCAGCAGCGTCATCATGGTCTTCTCGATGCGCACGGCGCGAAAATAGGTGGCGTTCTCCCGGGTCCAGTCGGTGGTGGCCGGAGCGGTGCGGCCTCCAGCTGTCCAGTGGGCCACCCAGCCGGTGAGGATCCGGGGGGCCGCGAAGATGTCACGGGTCTGGAGGCGGATGCCGGTCACTTCGTCGCCCAGACCCGCCAGGGCCGCGGCGTCCGCCAGGCTCACGAGGACGCGCACGGCATCATGGTCCCGGACTCCGATCTCGAACACGCCGGCCACGGTCAGTTCCCGGAGCCGGGACATCACCCGGCCTGCGGCATCGCGGACCGGGACCAGCACCCGGATCCTGTCCCCCGTCCCGACGCCGAGTCGCACGGCCAGTGAACGGCCCAGCAGGGCGTGCCACGACCCCGGGGAGAGATCGGCCAGGCTCCCGGCCCGCAATGCGCCCGAAAGGCCGGCGATGGGTGTCGCCCTTGCCGGATCGACGCCTTCGATCACCGCACCGGCCAGTTCACCGCCGACGGCAACCATCGCCTCCAGCTCCACGTACGGTGCTGCTGATTCGACCCCGGGGAAGGTCTGGAGATCGGCCAGGATGTCGCGCCACGCCGGTTCACCGGCGCCCGTGAGCACAGCGCCGTGGCCAGTAATCGCCACAAGGCGCGAGCGCAGTTCGTTCTCGAAGCCGTTCATCACCGAGAGCACGACGATGAGGGCGGCCACGCCGAGGGCGACGCCGATCACCGACGCGAGCGCCACCAGGGACGCGAACTGATTCGTTCGTTGGGCCGCCAGGTAGCGCAGCGCGATCCAGACCGTGGCGGGACGGATCATGCCGCGAGCGCGACCGGTATCCGGCGATCCACCCAGATGCCCTCCGGCGTGACGCTGGCGCCCACCGCCATGACATCGACACCATCCGCTGCGGCGGCGCGCAACGCGCGTCCGTAGGCCGGGTCGATGTCATCGGCGGGTTCTACAACATCAACGTCTGCCCGCTGGGCGCAAAACAGCACACCCGCCCGGCAGCCACTGCGCCGGAGCACCGCCAGTTCCCGTGCATGACGGGAGGCCCGCTCGCTGATGGCGTCAGGGAACACGGCGCGCCGATCGGTGACGGCAGCCGTCACGTTCTTGACCTCCAGATAGTAGTCCGGCAATCCCGGGCCGCGCAACAGGAAGTCAAACCGTACGCCAGCCGACGGCACCCGCACTTCCGGCCGCAACTCGGTGTAATCCAGCAACTCCGCCAGCATCCCCGCCCGAACGGCCGCCGCGGCAAGCTGGTTGGTGCGGCCGGTATGTATGCCGACCAGCGTGCCCGACCCCACCTCGACGAGCTCCCACGTGAAGGGGCAGCGACGGCCGGGGCGCGCCGCCGGACTCAGCCAGACCCGCGAGTCCGGGGCCTGGCATCCCAGCATGGCGCCGGTATTGGGACAGTGGGCGGTCACGGTGGTGCCATCGGACAGTTCCACGTCCGCCAGGAAGCGCTGGTAACGCCGCAGCAACCGGCCCTCGCGGAGGCCGGCGTCAAACCGGATCCCGACTGGACGGCGAACGGTCTGGGTCACCCGGGGACCGCCAGCCGGTCCCGTGACGGATAGCGCATTTTTCTTGTCAAGTCCATGAGATACGCGGTTTTTATGAGGACGAACCGAGTGCTATATTGAAAAAATCAACGACCACGGAGAGGTTAGCATGGCTGCAACCACACGACCCCCG
>JBDSWH010000126.1:0-2823 GCA_039926785.1 Gammaproteobacteria bacterium | reverse complement strand
TGATGGGCGTCGTAATCCGGCTCATGAACAGCCCAAACTGCATCCAGCCTTTGTAGATCGGGCGGACCGCCAGGGGCGCGAGCAGGCCGAGTACGGCCAGGACGCCAAGAATTACCCAGGGCCACCGCGGGATCGGGCGCTCGAGGATCCAGGGGAAGAACAAGCCGAACAGGCCGGCGACGATGCCGCCGGTGACCAACGCAAACTCCCGGAGGCCTTTCTGGTCCAGTTCGGGTATCGGTTGGGTGTTGCCCATCAGTCGAGCTCGAACTCGGTGTGCCAGTCGCCTTTGTCCGCGTATTCGGGCTGGGCGCCCTTGGCCATCAGGAAGTTCTCCACAACAAGGTAGTCCATCTCCGTGCGCATGAAGCAGCGGTAGGCATCTGCCGGGCTGCAGACGATGGGCTCACCCCGCACGTTGAAAGACGTGTTTACGAGCACGGCGCACCCAGTCTGCCTATCGAACTCGGCCAGCAAGTGATGGAACCTCGGGTTGGTGCCTGCGTGCACTGTCTGAACGCGAGCCGAAAAGTCCACGTGGGTGATCGCCGGCAACTCGGAGCGCTTCAGGTGAAGCTTCTCCACCCCGAACAGCTGCTCCTGCTCCAGCGTCAGCGGGATGCGCAGCTGCTCCCGCACCGGCGCCACGACCAGCATGTAGGGACTATCGCCCTCGTGCTCAAAGTAGTCGCCCACCCTGTCGGCCAGCACCGCCGGTGCGAAGGGCCGGAACGATTCCCGGTGCTTGATCTTGAGGTTCAACACGCTCTGCATCCGGGCACTGCGGGGGTCGCCGACAATAGAGCGCCCACCGAGGGCGCGAGGGCCAAATTCCATGCGCCCCTGAAACCAGCCGACCACGTTTTCCTCAGCGAGGATCCCGGCCAACCGCGGCATCAGATCCGCGTCCGGCAATTCCTGGAATACGGCTCCGGCGACCTGCAGCGCAGCCCGAATCGCCTCGGCCGAATAGGCGGGGCCCAAATAACTACCGCGCATCCGGTCTCGGCCGTTACCTGCCCGTCGTTCCTGACCGAGGTAACCGTGCCATACGACACTGGCGGCCCCCAGTGCGCCACCGGCGTCGCCGGCCGCGGGCTGGATCCAGACCCGCTTGAAAGGGCTCTCGCGCACGACCCGGCCATTGGCCACGCAGTTGAGTGCGACGCCGCCTGCCAGGCAAAGGTTTTCCTCGCCAGTTTCCCTGTGCAGGGTTCGCGCCAGCCGCAGGACGACGTCCTCGGTCACTGCCTGTATGGACGCAGCCAGATCCATTTCCCGCTGAGTAACGGAAGTTTCTGGTTGGCGCCGCGGCCCGCCAAAGAGCTGGGCGAACCTGTCGTTGGTCATCGTCAGGCCCGTGCAGTAGTTGAAGTACTGCATGTCCAGGCGAAAGGTCCCGTCGTCCTTCAGGTCCAGGATCTTGTCGCGAATGACCGATTCGTAAATGGGGCGGCCATAAGGGGCGAGACCCATGAGCTTGTACTCTCCGGAATTAACTTTGAATCCCGAAAAGTAGGTGAATGCCGAGTAGAGAAGGCCAAGTGAGTGGGGGAAGTCAATTTCCCAAAGCGGCGTTAGATCCTTTCCATTGCCCACCCAGGTCGATGTAGTGGCCCATTCGCCGACGCCGTCCAGGCAGAGGACAGCCGCCTTGTCGAAGGGACTAAAGTAGAAGGCGGACGCTGCGTGGGACTGATGATGTTCGGCGAACAGGAGCCGGGGAAGGTCCTTTGCCTTGCACCCGGCCATGGCAGCGAGTTCCCGGCGGAGGGTCGCCTTGAGGTACAGCTTCTCCTTCAGCCACACGGGCATCGCTGCCACAAATGAACGAAATCCCTGGGGCGCGTAACTGAGATAGGTCTCCAGCAGGCGCTCGAATTTCACGAGCGGCTTGTCGTAGAAGACGATTCCCTGCAAGTCCTGCAGCGCCACGCCTGCCTCGCCCAGGCAGTACTCAATGGCTTCCATCGGGAAGCCGGGATCATGCTTCTTGCGGGTAAAACGTTCCTGTTGGGCGGCCGCGACCACCTCCCCGTCGCGAAGCAAGGCGGCCGCACTGTCATGGTAGTAGGCGGAGATTCCGAGTATATGAATGCGTGCGCCCATTACTCAGTCTTGGCGGCTCCGGTCGACGGAAAGAGCCGGCTGAGGGCCTCGGCCGCGACGCTGGCGCCAGTTTCGTTCGGGTGCATTGGGTCATCTTCCGACAGGGTATAGAGATCCAGTGCGTTGACGCTGGAGCCACGATCCTCGAAAGCTTGGGCAAAAGCCGTCCGGAACGACTCTGAAAGCATTACGACCGGAAAGCCGAGGTCCCGAGCAACCTTCGCTGCCAGGATCTCGTTGCCAACGAGCTCGTGGTCACCCTCCAGAATCACCGCCGACGCGAAACGCGGCCAGATTGCAATCGTGACGCCGAACTTCTGCGCCACAGAAAGGTCCCTTAACCGCTTCAACGCGCGCGTGACCGTGTCTGTATCAGTGCCTACGGCCTCGTGGAATCGGCCGTAGGAGTACTTGGTTAGGGCCAGGTCAGGGTTATCATTCGGTGTGGTCGCCTGAGTCTGCGGCTTTGTCGCGGCCCCAAAATGGAACCAGTCCCAACGCAGGCTGGCCCAGCGGAAGAGCGCCGAGTGTAGGAACAGGTACTCAGTGCCGGGCGGATGTTCAAACGTGTATTGCGCGAACAGGAAGTTGCCCGGCACGTAGTCGTTTTCAACGAAAAGCAGAATTACGTGGTCTGGCTGGAAAGCGAGACCACGAGTAGCCAGCAGCTCGACCTCGCCGTAGGTGCAGTAGCCGGGCGTGCCGAGGTTTAGT
>JBDSWH010000125.1:0-12230 GCA_039926785.1 Gammaproteobacteria bacterium | reverse complement strand
AAGATTCGCCCCGTTGTTGTTCCCGTCCCCGATCCCGGCTGAATCCTCACTGGATTGTCCCTGAAGTCTGATGGCCACCCGCTACGAAGCTGCTGACATCGAGGTCCTGAGCGGCCTTGATCCCGTGCGCCGCCGCCCCGGGATGTACACGGACACCAGTCGCCCGAATCACCTGGCGCACGAAGTCATCGACAACAGCGTTGACGAGGCGCTAGCCGGCCACTGCAAGCGCATCGACGTCAAGCTCCACGCGGACGGCTCCCTCGAGGTCGCGGACGACGGGCGCGGCATGCCCGTGGACAAGCATCCCACGGAGAAGATTCCGGGCGTGGAACTGATTCTTACCCGCCTTCACGCGGGCGCCAAGTTTTCCAACAACAACTACCAGTACTCGGGCGGCCTGCACGGCGTGGGCGTGTCCGTGGTCAATGCCCTGTCCAGGAACCTGGAAGTCTGGATCCGGCGGGACGGCCACGAGTACAACATGAGCTTCCGCAGTGGTGAGCGGGCCGGCAAGCTGGATCAGGTTGGGACTGTCGGCAAGGGCAATACCGGGACGACCCTGCGCTTCTGGCCGGACCCGAAGTTCTTCGATTCGGACAAGTTCGCGGTCAACGACCTGAAGCACGTCCTGCGTGCGAAAGCGGTGCTGTGCCCAGGACTCCGTATCCGCTTCGACGTCGAGAAGCCTGAGCAGCACCACGAATGGCTGTATGAGGGTGGGCTAGAACAGTACCTGGCCGAGAGTCTGCCTGACGCCGACCTGGTGCCGGCCCCGCCCTACGCGGCCAGCCTCAAAGGCGAGCGGGAGGAGGTGGAGTGGGCTATCACCTGGGCCGACACCGAAACGCCGGCGATCAATGAGTCCTACGTCAACCTGATTCCCACGGCACAGGGCGGGACCCATGTGGGCGGTCTTCGGACCGGCCTCACCGACGCACTCCGCGACTACTGCGAGTTTCGCAACCTGTTGCCGAGGGGCGTGAAGCTGTCCCCGGATGACGTGTGGGACGGGTTGCACTACGTACTTTCGGTCAAGATGCAGGAGCCCCAGTTTTCCGGACAGACCAAGGAGCGGCTCAGTTCCCGGGAGTGCGCCACATTCGTGGGCGGCGTGGTGAAGGATTCCTTCTCACTGTGGCTCAACCAGCACACCGACGCGGGTGACCAGATCGCAGAGCGGGCGATCATTGCCGCCCAGCGCCGTTCGAAGGCTGCCAAGGTCGTTATTCGCAAGAAGATCACCAGCGGACCCGTACTGCCCGGCAAGCTGGCGGACTGCACCAGCACGGACCCGGAGCGGTGCGAGGTCTTCCTCGTCGAGGGAGATTCCGCCGGTGGTTCGGCCAAGCAGGCCCGGGACCGGGAGTTCCAGGCGGTGCTGCCGCTCCGGGGCAAGATCCTGAATACCTGGGAAGTGGATCAGGGAGAACTGCTGGCGTCCCAGGAAATCAGCAACATCAGTCTGGCCATTGGCGCGGAACCGGGAAGTGCCGACCTTACTGGTCTCCGCTACCACAAGGTCTGCATCCTGGCAGACGCCGACTCCGACGGCCTGCACATCTCCACGCTGATCTGCGCACTATTTGTCCGGCACTTTCCCCAACTCGTCCGTGCCGGACACGTCTATGCCGCCATGCCGCCATTGTTCCGCATTGACGTGGGCAAGGACATCTACTACGCGCTCGACGAGGCGGAGCGCCAGGGCGTGCTCGACCGGCTGGCGGCGGAGGGCGTCCGTGCGAAGCCGAGCGTGACGCGCTTCAAGGGACTGGGCGAGATGAATCCCCTGCAGTTGCGGGAGACCACCATGCTGCCGGACTCCCGGCGCCTGGTGCAGCTGACGATTGACGCCAACGACGACACCGAGCAGCTCCTCGACATGCTCCTTGCCAAGAAGCGCTCCGGCGACCGCCGGATGTGGCTCGAGGCCAAGGGCAACCTGGCGGAGACCTGACCCGGATGGCCCCTCGCAAGTCCCCGTCCTCAAAGTCCGCTAAGGGCGTTCCGCCGCCCGCGCTCCAGAACCGACTCCAGTTCGATACCGTCGAGAAGCTCCCGCTCCGGACCTTCACTGAGAAGGCTTACCTCGACTATTCGATGTACGTCATCCTGGATCGGGCCCTGCCGCATATTGGCGACGGCCTGAAGCCGGTCCAGCGCCGCATTATCTATGCCATGAGCGAGCTGGGCCTGCTGGCGGCGACCAAGCACAAGAAATCCGCCCGCACGGTCGGCGACGTCATCGGCAAGTTCCACCCTCACGGCGATTCGGCGTGCTACGAAGCAATGGTCCACATGGCCCAGAACTTTGCGTACCGCTATCCGATTGTTGATGGCCAGGGGAACTGGGGCTCCGCCGACGATCCCAAATCGTTTGCGGCCATGCGCTACACGGAGGCTCGCCTCACGCCCTACGCGGCGACGCTGCTGCACGAGCTGGACCAAGGCACCGTGGAATGGTCGCCAAACTTCGACGGCACCCTCGAGGAACCGGTGCTATTGCCGGCACAGTTGCCCAATCTCCTGCTCAACGGGACCAGCGGCATCGCCGTCGGCATGTCCACCGATATTCCGCCGCACAACCTGCGCGAGGTGGTGACCGCGCTGATCCGGCTGCTCGAAGATCCCGATACGACATTGAAGCAGCTGTGCCAGCACATCAAGGGCCCCGACTTTCCGACCGGCGGTGAACTGGTGACACCACGGAAGGAACTGCAGGAGATCTACGCGACGGGCAATGGCACTCTCCGGCTCCGCGCCACCTGGGAGCAGGATGAAGACGACATCATCATCACCAACCTGCCGTTCCAGGTCTCAGGCAGCAAGGTGCTTGAGCAGATCGATGCCCAGCGGCAGGCCAAGAAGCTTCCACTCGTCGAGGACCTCCGTGACGAATCCGATCATGAGAATCCGACCCGGCTGGTCATCACGCCGAAGTCGGGCAAGGTGGACGTGGAGGCCCTGATGAGCCACCTCTATGCCACCACCGACCTCGAACGCACACTGCGCGTGAACATCAACGTCATTGGCCTGGATGGCCGGCCATCCGTCCGGGACCTGAAGTCGCTGCTCGGGGAGTGGTTGCAGTTCAGGACGTCGACTGTCAGGCGTCGGCTTCAGTTCCGGCTGGCGAAGGTCGAGGACCGGCTGCACTTGCTTGAAGGGCTGCTGATCGCCTACCTCAACATCGATGAGGTCATCCGCATCATCCGTAAGGAGGACAAGCCAAAAGACGTCATGATGAAGCGCTTCGGCATCAGCGATGCGCAGGCGGAGTCGATCCTCAACCTCCGGCTGCGTCAGCTGGCGAAACTCGAGGAGATCCAGATCCGGGCAGAGCAGAAGGAGCTGGTGCGTGAACGGGACGGTCTCCAGCAGGTTCTGAAGAGTGCGGCGAAGCTCAAGACGTTGATCCGCGACGAACTGCTCGCGCTGGCGGAGAAGCACGGGGACGCGCGGCGCACGGCCATCGTCGAGCGCGAGGCGGCCCAGGCGATCGCCGAGACGGAACTGGTGACCAGCGAGCCCGTGACGGTCGTCCTTTCAACCAGTGGCTGGGTCCGGGCTGCGAAGGGCCATGAGATCGATCCGGCCAGCCTGAGCTACAAGTCCGGTGACGGGTACCTGAGTTCGGCTGCCGGCAAGAGCAATCAGCTGGCGGTCTTCCTCGACAGCGCGGGTCGGGCCTATTGCCTTCCGGCGCACTCGCTGCCCTCGGCGCGTGGACAAGGCGAACCGCTGACCGGCCGTCTCAATCCGGCTACCGGCACGGCCTTCCGCGGGGTGCTGTTCGGTGATCCCGAAATGCGCTGGCTGGTGGCCAGCGACGCCGGCTACGGTTTCTTTGTCAGGCTCGGTGAGCTTCACTCGCGGAACCGGTCGGGCAAGGCCTGTCTCCGCGTGCCCGAGGGTGGAGATGTCCTCATCCCGTCACCAGTCTCAGGTCCGGAGTTCCCTGGCAAAGTCGTGGTGGCCGCCGTCAGCTCGGAAGGCAGGTTGCTGGTGTTCCCCGCGGCGGATCTGCCGGAGCTGTCGCGAGGCAAGGGCAACAAGCTCTTTGGCATTTCCACCCGCAAATTCAAGGCGGGCGAGGAAAAGCTGACTGCGGTAGCCGTGGTTGAACCGGGCCAGTCGCTGGCCCTCTTCAGCAATCAGCGCACGATGACCCTGACGCCCAAGGATCTGGCCGAATATCGGGGTGCGCGAAGCCAGCGCGGCGCGGTGCTGCCGCGAGGCTGGCGCAAGATCGACCGGATTGCCGTCGTGGCCGGAACCTAGCGGGATTTCTTCCGGCCTGTCACTTCCCGGAGACGGGCCTCGCTGATCTGGGTCGGCTCGTCCAGGTCGTCGCCCAGCGCGTCCCGAACCGCCGACATGTCCAGCACCTGGCTTGCGGTGAGTTCTTCCTCGTAGTCCCGCTCCAGCAGAGTGAGAGCCTCAAGCAGGGTCTGGGCCTGCTGCTGGTCCTTGGTCGCCGAGGTGGCCAGTGTCCGCAGGTCCACCGTGGGCGACTGGGCGGTGAACTCCAGGTTCGGCCGCGGCTGCTCGACGGTGGTCGGTAGCGCTGCTTCCTCGCCCGTCGGATCACCTACCAGGAAGTCCACGTCGTGGCCGGCGTCGCCGAAGTCTGGCGTGTAACCATCGGCGTCGCCCCCGAAGGCGGCTGCTGCCAGGGTCTTGTCAGCGTCCAGCCTTTTCTGGATCGTGGTGTCGGTCCCGTCGAAGATTCCTTCCAGCTCCGAGGTGATGTCTTCACTGGCTGCGGGCACCGGCAGGCCGGTACTGCGGGGAGCCTTCGCAGGATGGGCGATGGACGCTGCCACGGGAGCGGGGTGGTCGGCAAACTCCGCGGCGAGCGGATCGTCGCTGGCCGGCGTGTAGGACACCGAAAAGCCGGGTTCCGACGCCCGCACAACGAGAGCAGCTGGCGCCATTCCAACGGCCGACGAATTTGGTGCTGGCACTGGTTTGGGGTTCGCCGCGACGGCGGGTCGTTTTCTCGCGGGCCAGCGCCCGCGGAACCAGAGCAGCGTGCTGATCAGCAGGCCAAAGGTAATGCCGGCACCTGCAGCGATAAACGGGTTGGGTTCGTCGCGATTGGCGCCGGCCGCAACTTCCGGAGCGACCGGAGCTGCTTTTGGCGTCGGTAGCCGCGCTACGGGTGCGTTGGCAGGTACCGGTTCCCCGGTTACCGGCTGCGGAGCCGGGACGGGCGCGGAGGTCACAACCGGGGGTGCCGGTGGAGCCATCGGCGTTGGGATGGTGTTCGGAACCGCAACCGGGTTGCTCGCTTCCGGGCCCGACGATGCAGTACTGCCTGGCGTGGCAGACGGAATCAGGATCTCGCTACCGAGCTTGATGAGGTTGGGGTCGTTGCGGATAAACGCCTGAGGATTCGCTGCCTGGATCGCGTCCTCCAGCGCCTGCAGCTGTACCGTGCGGTCCTTGACCCGCGCCGCAATGGTCGAGAGGGTGTCACCTTCCCCCACCCGGTAGCCCGCCCCCGCCTCGATCGTGGCCACAGATCTCCTGGAAGCGGGGCGGCGGCTTGTCGTGGGCAAATTGGTTCTGGTACCGGCATTGACCTCGGTCCGCGTCTGGGGCGCGGGGCTGACGCCCGTGGTCCGGACCGGCTGCGTCGCTGATTCGTTCATTACGGCGGCAGGCAGATCGAGCATCAGGACATACTGGCGGACCATCGCCGGCACGCCAGGGCACTGCACCTGCAGTTCCAGTTGGTACATGGGTTCGTAGAGCGCCGCCTCGGTCGTCACCTGCAGTTCGTAGGTGCCTTCACGCGCCGCCTGGGGCGTCGTGACACGGACGCCGGGTACATGACCCAGCACGCCGGCCTCCTGACCAGGAACGACGCAAGCGCTGGCCAGTGACTCGCCGGCTCCCAATCGCACGGGTACCGTGGCAACGAGACGTTGCCCGAGTGTTGAGCGCACGTTGATATCACCAAGGCCGAGAGCCCCGGCTGCCGGCGAGAGAACCAGCAGCATGGAGCCCGTCAGGACCGGGATGGCCGACATCTGTCGGATGGCCAGGTGAAGCACGGAATTCGACGTTCGAACTGGCTGGCGCATTCGGCGCATGGGCAAACCCTGGAGTCCTTTTATGACAACCGCTAAGAAACCATCTGACGGGCCGGCGGGATACGACCCAGGTCTCGTTCTGTTATGTCGTGGCAAACCGGTCTGTGAGGGCGGCTCGGGAGTGTGATTGAGCGCACGTCGGCCTTCAGCCAATGACCTGTTGTCCTGGGACAATTTCGTCGCCGAGGACCACCCCGTGGGTTTGCGTGAAGTTGCCCTGCACGAATGAGATGCCGAGCTGCCAGAGGACCGCCATGGTGCTGGCATTCTCCACCCGCTCGGCAATCGTCTTGATCTTAAGTTCGCGCGCCCGCGCCGCGATATCCCCGACCTTCTTCTGCAGTTCCTTGTCCCGGTGCAGTCCCTGCATGAGGCTGCCATCCACCTTCACGAACTGCATGGGCAGATGGCCCAGAATCTGGCTGGAGTCCCGACCCATTCCCAGGTGGTCGACAGCGAACAGAAAGCCGCTTTCGCGGAGTCGCTCAGCCAGCGCCTTGCTCTGCTTCAGCTGCTGTAGCGCGAGTTCCTCGCTGATCTGGAAGCACACCTGGGCAGGCTTGAGCCGGGTGCTCTGGGCGCGGGCCTTGAGCCATTCGAGCAGCGAGTCATCCAGGACGGAGTCCCGGGACAGTCGGACGAACACCAGATTTGGCTGGCGCGCCACGCAGAATGAGAACGAAGCACCGATCACCCAACGATCAATGTTCTTCATCATGTGAGCGCGTTCGGCCGCCGGTATGAAATCGGAGGGGAGCACGGGCTCACCCTGTTCATCAATCAGCCGCACGCGGGTATCGAGCACACCCTGCACTTCTTCGTGCAGGCCGACTACGGGCTGATGGACGAGCCGCAGCCGGTTTTGCATCAACGCGGCCCGGATCCGGGCAATCCACAGTGAATCAGTCTGGCGCAGCCGTTCAGTCACGTTGGTGCTGTCGCTGAGCACGACGCGGTTGCCGCCCTGGTCCCGGCCCTTGCGGCAGGCCAGCTCGGCTTCGGCCAGCAGTTCCGCCGGATTCTGGTCCGAAGGTCGGACCTCGCAGAGGCCGATCGTGCAGGACATGGATGTGGACTGGGTCTCCACCTCGAAGACCTGGTTGGCAACCGCCTTCCGCAGCTGATTCGCCCACGCCTGCACGTCGGTCATGGTGCCGCGTTCGACCAGGACAGTGAACATCGTGCCGCCAAACCTGCCGTACAAGTCGCCGGGCTGCATCAGTTCGCGGAGCAGTTCAGCCAGCCGCATCAGCAATGCCTCGGTACCTAGCAGGCCGACGTCGGCCTGGACCCTGGCGAAGTGATCCGGACGGATGTAGGCGAGGGCCCTGACTCCACCGTCTTGCTGATTGGCCAACCGGCCGGCCAGTCGATCAAGGAAGTAGTGGCGCTGGTAGAAGCCGGTGGACGGGTCTTTCGCGACTGCCTGTTCCAGCAAGTCTTCCGGGGTCTGCTCGGCCGTTCGATCTCCCGGCACGATGATCCGCACGCCGGGCTCGCCATCCACGGTGACGCGCTTGAGACGGAGTTCCAGGGGAACCTCTGATTGGTCCTTGCCGTAGGCAACGACTGGCAGCATCCCGTCTTCCTGCCACTTCTCCTTGAGGCAGGCAACTAGGGCGCCCTTCAGGGTCGCCTGGTCTGCCTCCCGGAACAGGTCCATGAAGGGCTGACCAATCAGCTCTTCCTCCGATCCGGCGCCGAGCAATGCGGCCCACGCCGGATTCACGGCGATGATGATTCCCTCGTGGATGTCGGCAATGGCCTCCGAAGCCCCGCTCATCAGGCTGCGGAGTTCCTGCTTGTACTGCCGGGCAGAGCTCAGCACGCCCTCAAGGGCGAGACGCAGCCGGTGAGCATTCAGTTCCCGCGCAACAACGGCTTGCAACCGGTTGCGGTGGATCAGGGAGACCACATCCCGGGCGCCCCTCGCCATGGCTGCCGCGATGCCAGGTTCATCGACTTCACTTTGAATGAGGAGCAGGGGAGGCGGCGGTGAGCATTGGCCAATTGCCGCGACGGCGGCCGCGAACTCGATATCGGTGTCGTTATCGAAGTACAGCAGCAGCTCCGGCGGCGTCGCCTTCAGCTGTTCCACAAGCGTGGCGACGGCATTGACCCGCCGGCAGTGGACTGCCTGCCCGCTGTCGCGCAGCACGGAATTGATAGTTGTGGTGTGATCGTCGCTGCGGGTTATGACGATCAGCGGAATACCAACAGAGCTGCCCAACGCCACACCTGCCGAGTCCTTCTAACGGAGCGGAATTCTGCAGGTCGGTGCGCGGGGATTATGTGACCGTCCTCCGATTATGTGGTGCCGTCGGAATTATGTCGTGCCGAAAGTTCCCAGCAGGGTTTTGGCCGGTTCGCCCGCCATCTCGCGAACGAGTTTCGGTACGAGGTATCCAGGCAGGTTGGCCGTCGCCACGGACAGTATTTTCAGCGCATCTGCATCGGGAACGGCGAAGTGCGCGCCACCTGCAACCCGGTCCATCTGGTGCAGGTAGTAGGGTATAACCCCCGCCGCAAACAATGCGCGCGAGAGTGCAATGATCGCCTCCGGGGAGTCGTTGATGCCCCGCAGAAGCACTGACTGATTCAGGACAGGACCCGTTGCTGCGCCCAGATTGCGGAGCGCCTGGGCAACCTGACTGTCGAACTCCTGCGCGTGATTGGCGTGTATTACGACCACGACCCGGGTGCGCATTCGGCCCAGGAGTGCAAGCAGGCCCTGGTCGATGCGCTCGGGCAGAACCACCGGAACCCGTGAGTGGAGCCGGATGCGCTGGACATGAGGCAGGTCGTCGAGGACGTCGAGCACGTACCCGAGACGGTGATCGGACAGCACCAGCGGGTCGCCGCCGCTCAGAATGATTTCCTCAAGCGACGGATCGCCCGCAATGACCTGGAGCGCCTGTTCCAGTTGGTCGCCAGCGGCGCTCTGCTCGCCGTACGGGTAGTCGCGCCGGAAGCAGTATCGGCAATGGATCGCGCAGGCCCCTGTGGTGATCAGCAGCGCGCGTCCCGCATATTTCTGCAGCAGCCCGGGTGTGCGGACCCTGGCCAGGTCGCCCACGGGGTCCCGGACGTATCCGGGTACCGGCGACGCCTCCGCCAGGACGGGCAGGACCTGCAGCAACAGAGGGTCGCGTGGATCGCCGGGACGCATGCGGCCAACAAAGCCTCGAGGAACGCGGAGCCGGAACGCTGCGGTCGGGTCCGGCGCGGCTTCGCACGCAGCCGCGGTCAGGCCCAGGGCGGCAAGAAGTTGCCCGGGATCTCGGAAGCCGCGGGCCAGTTCGATTTGCCAGGCGGCCGGGCCCGCGTTGGGCGGCTGCTCGTGAGGTCTGACGGAATGCATGGATCACGCTAGAATAACCGGCTACTCACACGAATGGATTTCTATGGCTAATTACAGCGCGAGCGACCTGCGGAGCGGCAGCAAGGTCCTGATCGACGGTGACCCCTGCACGGTGGTCGACAACGAGTTCGTGAAGCCCGGCAAGGGTCAGGCGTTCAACCGGGTCCGCATCCGGAACCTGCGGACCGGCAGGACTGTGGAAAAGACCTATCGCAACAGCGACTCCATCGAGTCCGCGGACGTGATGGACAGCCCGATGCAGTACCTCTACAACGATGGGGATCTGTGGTACTTCATGGATCCGCAGACCTTCGAGCAGTTGCCCGCATCCGCCACCGCTGTCGAGGACGCCAGGCAGTGGCTCCGTGAACAGGACACCTGCACCGTAACGCTCTGGAATGGCGTGCCTTTGACGGTCGTTCCGCCCATCTTCGTCGAACTGAAGATCGTGGAAACTGACCCCGGCGTTCGTGGAGATACCGCCACCGGCGGCCTAAAGCCCGCACGGCTTGAGACCGGCGCCGTGGTCAAGGTGCCGTTGTTCATCAACGAGGGCGAAATCATCAAGTGCGACACCCGCACCAGCGCCTACGTGTCGCGGGTCAAGTAAACCGCGGCGCCGTCAGTCCTGCAGAACGGGAAAGCTGATCGCCTCCTGCAGCGTGGGCAGGCCAAGCAGCAGCATCGTTACCCGATCGAACCCGACCGCGACCCCGGCGCAGTCGGGCAGGCCATGGGCCAGCGCAGCCAGCAGGCGGGGATCGGCGCCGACATCCGACCGCCCAAGCCGGGCGCGGAACGCCCGGTCTGCGTCGAACCTCCCGGCTTGTTCCGAGGGGTCAGTCAGCTCCCGGTAACCGTTCGCGACCTCAACGCCCCGGCAGAAGATTTCGAAGCGCTCGGCTACCCGCGGGTCTGACGGATCCAGCCGGGCCAGCGCCGCTTGCGCCGCTGGGTAACGGGTCACGACAGCGATTCCGGTGTCGGACAGGTGGCGCACGACGGCGTGGCTCATCAGGAGATCCAGCCACTGCGAGGGTTCGTCCCCCAGGGTGGCGCGCAATTCGTCCGTGGCTTCAGCGCCGAGCTCCGCCCGCGTACGTTCCTGTAGTTCCCCGGCCCCCGCAGTCCGCGGATCGATGCCGAGTGCGGCCTGAAACAGCGTGGCATGGGTCCACCAGACCGGCGCGGCCGTGCTGATTACGGGCGTTGCACCCGCGCCTTCGGTGGTCTGCGCCAGCGACAGGAGGAGGGCGCACGTCTCCGTGGCGAGTTGTTCCAGGGTGTAACCGTGCCGATACCACTCCAGCAGGGTGAATTCGGGTTCGTGGCGACGGCCGGCTTCGCCGTCGCGAAACACCTTGCCCAGTTGCCAGATGTCGGGGGCGCCTGCGGCGAGCAGGCGTTTCATGTGGAACTCGGGGGACGTGTGTAAGTACAGTCGGGTGCTGTTGCCGAGCTGGACCGTGATGTTCTGCAGGTGCGGGTCGGTGACCCCGTATTGAACCAGTGCCGGAGTTTCAACCTCCAACAGGCCCCGTGCCGTGAAGAATTCCCTCGTCGCCGCCAGCAGGCGGGCACGTTGCCTGAGGGTGGCCAGCGACGCACTGGGCCGCCAGTCCATCACCGGTCGACCCGAGGCTCCAGCGGTACCGCTACCTGGCCAAGCCGGCTGCCCATGCGCACCGTCGTGCCCGTGCCGAGGCCTTGATCCCAGGTGATCAGTCCACGTTCCGCGACGACGACGACCGTCGATCCCAGGTTGAATTGCCCGACCAGATCGCCGGCAGAGAGCTGGAAGGCGGTATTCGCCGGGTCGAGCCGCGTCCTGACCACCCGTCCAGTGGGCGGCACCTCGCCGCTCCACGCCAGGGAGATGCTGGCCACGTTCAGTGCGCCGACCAGTACGACGGCGAAACGGCCTCCGGCGTTTTCGCACCAGAGGATGACGCGCTCGTTGGCGGCAAACAGGCCCGGTACTGTTCGCACGGTGCGTCGGTTGACGGCCCAGCGGCGGCCCGGCACGTATACCGTGTCGGTCACGAGGCCGCCGAGCGGCATGTGCACCCGGTGGTAGTCGTGGGGGGCCAGGTAGATCGTGGCGGTGGCGCCGCCGCTGAAAGCCGTGGCTTCCGCGCGGTCGATGGCCAGGAAGTCAGCGATTCGGTACTGGAAGCGCTTGGCCTGCAGCAAATGCTCCTCGCCGGCGTAACCAACCTCTTCCAGCGCGCCGTCGCTGGGACTCACAACCGTTCCGGCGCCCGGCGCGATGGGGCGGGCGCCGGGGCGGAGCGGCCGGGTGAAGAAGGCGTTCAGGTGCTCCCATGACCCGGGCTCGGGATGCTCCACTTCGGCGAGGTTCACGGGATAGAGCCGCACGAAGCCGCGGATCAGCAGGGTGCGCAGCCAGGGGCTGCGGCTGCGGGTCAGCACGCTGACGAGCCTGCCCAGCAGCCGCTCGGGCAACAGGCGCTGGAAGAGAACGAACAGCTGGTCCAGGAGGTTGGGAAGCATCAGCGACGAGTTCCGGGGGCGCGGCGGCGTATTCTATACGGCGGCATGAGCAGCGATGGCAGGCACAAGACGGACGGGCGCAGGCCAACCGCCCCCGGTACCGTGGCAGGCCTGATCGGTGCGTGCGCAGCGGAACTCCAGGCAGCCCGGGTCTACTTCGGCCACGGCACAGGCAACGCGCGGGACGAGGCGGCCTCGCTGGTGTTCCATGTCATGGGCCTCGATCATGCCGACCCGGTGCGGGCCTATGGCCT